>JBDGPX010000112.1:0-32000 GCA_042219475.1 Halobacteriales archaeon | reverse complement strand
GAGTGAACGTAATCCGATGACGGGCGCTGTATCCCCTCCCTACTTCGCTCCCTTCAGTCGCTCCGTTGAGGGAGGGGGCTTAGCGCCCTGCACCGCACAAGCTAATCTTCGACTGGGACAATCTGATTGAGTATGTGGCTTCTCTCCTCCATCGTTGGGGGACAGAATTTCCTCGGGTCCACTACGCTACCGAAGAGCGAAATCCCTTCACGATCCGAATCGATAGCCAACGGCGGAAGCGAAGAAATCACTTGGGGTGGACGACGTCCCGGCAGTCGGGACACTCTGCGTAGACGGCCGTGCCGTCGGCGGTTTCATACTCGATCAACAGCCGCGACTCCGGGATCGGCGTCTGACAATCGGGACACCGACCGAGCATCGAGGGTGTGAGGTGGACGCTCATGGGAAAATCACTGCAGACTGTCTATTTGTACCATTGACACGCCAGCACATATACCATCGCCAACCGTAGTGAAAGTGAAATCGGCCAGGATCGATCGACCGGATCGGCACAGACACAAGGAGGGAGCTATATTCCTCCGGCCATCGAATCGGTGTGTATGCCCCGAATCGAGTCTGCTGTGTTGCGAGCGTTCGGTCGTGAACTATTCGAGGCCGTCGGCGTGCCGGAACAGGTCGCTGACCCCGTCGTCAGGTCGCTCGTTCGGGCGGATCTCGTCGGACACTCCTCCCACGGAGTCCACCGGATTCCCTGGTACGGCGGATGGGTCGAAGAAGGGCGTATCGACCCGACGGCGGAGCCGACGGTCGTCACCGAGACACCGGCGACGGCCGTCCTCGATGGCCGGTTCACGTTCGGCCAGATCGTCGGGCGTCGTGCCGTCGATCGGTTGACGGAGAAAGCCACCGCCACCGGCATCGCGGCGGTCGGGATCCGCAACGGGTCCCATCTCGGCCGGATCGGCGAGTGGGCCGAACGGACGACCGAGGCAGGGCTGCTCTTCGGCGCCTTTGTCAACAGCCAAGGACAGGGACCGCTGGTGGCGCCGCCCGGCAGCGCCCACCGCCGGCTCAGCACACATCCACTCGCCTTTGGCGTCCCGACGTTCGATGCGCTCTCGTTTCCGATCGTCCTCGATATGGCGACTAGCCAGGTCGCCAACGGCAAAATCAAAGAGCGGGCCGCCGACGGCGACGCCATCCCGGTCGGGTGGACGGTCGACGAAAACGGCGATCCGGTCACTGATCCGGAGGCGTTCGCCGACGGCAAAGGCGCCATGCGACCACTGGGTGGAGCCGTCTCGGGGTACAAGGGCTTTGGGCTTGGGGTGATGGCCGAGCTGTTCGGCGCACTGCTTGGCGGCGGGGAGACCTTCGGTATGGATTCGGAGAAACCCTGGAGCAACGGGGCTGCATTCATCGCCATCGATCCGACCCAGTTTCTCGGGGAGGATGACATCGAGGAACGGATCGCGTCGTTGGCGGCCTATCTCCATGCGACCGAACGCTC
This sequence comes from Halobacteriales archaeon, assembly GCA_042219475.1. GTDB lineage: Archaea > Halobacteriota > Halobacteria > Halobacteriales > Hikarchaeaceae > Chewarchaeum. The sequence goes on along the minus strand of JBDGPX010000112.1, from coordinate 30,529 downwards.
GGCGGCGGTCTCGGATGGCATCGCCGCCAGGGACACCGACGAGACGCTGTTGCCCGGCGAGGCCGAACACCGGACCGCGACGGCGTACCGGTCGGAGGGCATTCCGGTCGCCGACGGTGTCTTCGAGGGGCTCGTCGAATTCGCCGAAGAGCACGGTGTCGCCGACGCCGTACCCGATGTCGACTGAACGCCGTGAAACCAGTCCAGCGGCCAGCGATCAACTCACCCTGACTGGTGGTGTTCCCGGAGCGCCGTCCGGTCGAGCTTGTCGGCGGAGTTTCGCGGCAGTGTCTCGACGAAGACGTACTCGCGGGGACGCTGATAATCGGCGAGATCATCGCTGTCGAGACACCATGCCTCGAGTTCCGACGCCGTCAGCTCCTCAGCAAGCGGGATCACGTAGGCGACCACCCGCTCGCCCCACTCTTTGTCGTCGACGCCGATAATCGCACACTCCGCGATATCGGGATGATCCTCGAGAATCCGTTCGACCCGCTCGGGATAGACGTTGATCCCACCGCTGATGATCATGTTGTCCGAACGGCCCTCCAGATAGAGAAAACCGTCCTCGATGTGGCCCAGATCGCCGGTGAAGACCCACCCGTCTTCGTGAAACGTTTCGGCGGTTCGTTCGGGATCCTCCCAGATCTCCGTACAGACCGACGGTCCGGTGATGATCACCTCCCCGACCTCTCCATCAGGGACGGTCGCGTCCGGATCCTTGCTTTCGGGATCGATCACCCGAACGTCACAGCCCATTCCCGGCTTGCCGACGCTCGCGATCGTCTCCTCGTCGATCAGTCTGGCGGGCAGGCCCGTACCCGATCCCATCGTCTCGGTCAAGCCGTAGCCGGTGCCGATGTTCTCTGTGACCGCCTCAGCGAGTTCCCAGTACAGCTCGGGATTGATCGGTTCGCCGGAGATACCCGCGCTCTCGACGGAACTCAGGTCATACTCGTCGAGGTTGCCCGACCGGTGGATCAGCCGCCAGGGCGTCGTGACCAGGGAGATCCGCGTGAGCTCCTCGTCCTCGGCGAGTTCCGGCACCCGCCGCACGTCACCGTCGTGGAAGACAGTGGTCGCCCCGACGTGGACGTTCGTCAGCGCGACGTTCTCCCAGCCCATAAACGGCGGCGAGAAGGCGTTGAGTACCCGCCACTCCTCGGTCATCCCGCCGGCCTCTAATTGCAACATCGAGGTGATCTGGTCGTGGCGTGTGACGAGCGCCTTTGGCGTACCGGTCGTCCCCGAGGAGAAGTTGAGGAAGGCCAGATCGTCCGGTCCGACTTCGACATCGGGTTCGGTCGCCGACGCCGACGCCATGAGCGTCGAGAGGTCGTGGGCGTATTCGGGGTTCGATCCCAACGTATCGAGACCGATGAGCGTGTCCGTGTACGTGAGTTGCTCCCGGAACCGATCGACCTTCTCGGCATAGCGGGGGTGGAAGACCAGCGTCGACGCCCGGATCCGGTTGATCATCTCGGCGATCGGATTCGGCGCCTCCCGGGCATGGACTGCCGCGGGCACGGCTCCGATCTTGGTGGCGCCGTAGTGAACGAGTGCGTGCTCGACGGTCGAGTCATTGAGCAACGCGATCCGGTCACCGTGTTCGACGCCGAGGTCGACAAGGGCGTTGGCGATACGGCGAGCAACCTCGTTGGCTTCGGCGAAGGTGTACCGTCGGTCCGGGCCCGCGAACCCCTGGACGAAGGCCTCGTGGTCGGGATACCACTTGGCGGCGCGATTCAAGCTGAACTTGAGGGTCCGGACGTCCATGTCTACCGAACGGACGGGACGGAATAAGGCGTGACGGCCCCCGCAGGACGTGCCGGCTTTCGCCCTCAGGAATCCGCGCTGGCGGCTGTCGCCGGCTGTTCGGCGGATTCGCCGTAGGTTCGGTCGAGATAGGTCATGATGTTCTCGGATTCACACATCGTGACGCCCCGACGGTCGTCGATCAGGACGGGGACGCCCCGCTGACCGCTGACCCGCTTGACGGCGTTCCGCTTGGAGTGCATGCCCTCGACCCAGACACTGTCGAAGTCGAGATCGAGTTCCGCCAGTCGATCGACAACGCGCTCACAGTACGGACAGCCCTCGAGTCGGTAGAGTGTGAGGTCCATATGATCACTCGGATCTACACCGGCAAAAACGTGTGTTCCCCGGCGGTTTTTTGCCTGACGGTACCCTCCCCGCGTGTATGCCACCGACCGCCGGCGATCAGGCGCCCGATTTCGAAACACTGCTCTGTGACGGGGAGACGTTCCGGCCGATGGGGCTGGCGGATGCACTCGGGCCCAACGGCGGCATCCTGATCTTCTTCGGATTCACCGGCAGCGCGATCGCCGAAAACTGGTGGAAACAGTACGATCGGCTCGGATGGGACGACTTCGATGGCATCTCCGTCCTCGGGGTGAGCCGGGACGGACCCTATGCCCAAAACCAGTTCCTGCGGGCCATCGAGAGCCCGTTTGCGTTCTTTTCGGACATCGAGGCACGGGGGATCGAGCGATACGGCTTGCTGACCGAACGTGACGGGATGGCCGGCGTACGGACTGCCCAGCGGGCTATCTTCGTCGTGGACGACGACCGAACCGTCCTCGGTCGATGGTTGGCACCCGACTGGATCACCCCGGTGCCCACCGACGAGATCGAAGCCACCGTCGATGAATATCTGTCTTGAGTGTACGACAGCCGCTTCAGTCGTGACCGGACACCCGCACCGGCTCGTAGGGTTCCTCTAAATACGCGAGTTCGTCGTCGGTGAGATCGATCTCGACAGCCCCGACGATGTCCTCGAGGTGCTCGATTTTGGTTGCGCCGACGATCGGTACGTCGACCCAGTCCTTATGCAGCAACCAGGCGACCGAAATCTGGGCCATCGAAACACCCCGCTCCTCGGCGAGTTCCTGGACCCGTTCGTTGATCTCGATCCCGCCTCCATCGGGATACGGACGGCGCGTGAGGCTGCTGCTCGATTGGCCACGTTTCGTCGCCTGCATATCCTCGTGTGGCCGGGCAAGGAAGCCACCGGCAAGCGGTGCCCACGGGATCACGCCGACGTTCTCACGGGCACACAGCGGGAGAATTTCCCGTTCCTCCTCGCGATAGACCAGGTTGTAGTGGTTCTGCATGGTCGCGAACGGCTCGTACCCGGGTTGGTCGCCGACGTTGAGCGCCTCGGCGAACTGATAGGCCCACATCGAACTCGCGCCGGGATACTTGATCTTGCCCCGCCGCACCGCATCGGTCATCGTTCGGAGGGTTTCCTCGATGGGAGTCTGGTGGTCCCATCGGTGAATCTGATAGAGGTCGAGATACTCCAGCCCCATCCGTTCGAGGCTGTTGTCGAGTTCCTGTTCGATCGTTTTCCGGGAGAGGCCCGACGCATTGGGATGGGCATCCTCGGCCGGTGGATTGTAGACCTTCGAGGCGACGACCATCTCATCGCGGTTGTACTCCGAGAGAACGGATCCGAGAACGCGTTCGGAGTCGCCCCACGAATAGGAATTCGAGGTGTCGAAGAAGGTGATGCCAAGCTCGACCGCCCGCTCGACGATCTTGCGGCTCTGCTCCTCGCCGACCGTCCAGTCCCAGCGTTCGCTGGAATCGAGACTGAGGGTATTGCCACCGAGGCCGATCTTGCTGACAGTCATCCCCGTATCGCCGAGGGTAGTATACTCCATGGCAGGGGATGGCAAGGTGGGAAATTAGGTCTTCCGGGATCGACACAGTATAGACCGACGAGGATCGAAAGGGCGGTTAATACGGATTTCGAGGTCGTGACCAGCCCGAGAGAAGTGCCGTCGCTGGCCGTTCTATTCGTCGAATAGCGGATTATCAGCATCATCGGGGCCAAACTGGCGGAATGGAGGGTGTCCGACGGCTAGATGGTGGGCTCCGATCAGTTCCATCCAGATCCCAGAGCTCGCCTCGGATGCATCGGTCACGCCGTTAAGGGAAGTGATCGAGAACCGTGCGTCGTCCCCATCGACCGATCGATGGCGATGGAGCATCTGCGGATCACCGATGCCGACATACCGAAGCGATCCCTCGACTTCAGCCGGTCGCCAGGTCCGAAAGAGTCCGGCCTCAGGAACGGTAGTATCCATGATCGTGCCGAGTTGCCGTGGCGGTGTCCAATCGAACCCGAGCCATTCCGAGGACCGCGGTCGGTCCCACTGACGCCAAGAACGGAGGTCCGGTGGAAGGCGATCGGAAACCATCCGCGATGGATCGGCCCGAGCAACAGGCCACGGCCAGCGATCGGTTGCGAGCCGATGAATCGCGATCAAGGCCGCGACGAGTCCGCGCCTGAACCAACGACCTCGGTCAGCACGGGGCGGTGTCGCGTACGAGACGTCAAACGCCGTTGGTTCGAACTGGCGACTGATCCGGACGAGGTGTCTCACTAAATCGGTGTCAACGGCCGTCGTCGGGGATACCGTTCGAGCATCACAGGCACCGTAGACTGCCGATGCCAGCGCAGTCAACTGATCACCGAGTGACGTTGAGCGTTGATCGAATTCGACAACGGCGAGCAGACCGTCAGTCGCGGGATGGCGAAGCCGATAGATCCCCGGATCGGCCGGCATACGCTCTCCATCGGCCGCAATCGAGGCGAGATTTCGCCACGGCGACCACTCAAGGCCCGCCCAGTCAAGCTGATCGATCGCCGCTGTCGTCAATCGATCCCGATCAAGCGTGACGGTCATGACGAATCGGAACCCGCGATCGGGTACGTCACATGAGGTTGACTTCCTCCACACGGCTGAAGCCTGGGATTCCCACGTTGGGATATGAGGGTTCACGGAACGACCTGTTCTTGTGGGGCTACTCGCCCCGTCGATTTGTCAAACAGGCGAACCGATGGCTGAGCCAAGCAGCCGTTACTCCTATAATTTTTATTTACATAAATGTAGGGCATCTCGACGTGGAATATCCAGCCGTGGCTACGAGCGTGGATCGATTCCCAGTTGTCGGCTTCATCCACACCCGTAAACGGGTGGGCTTTCGCCTCGCTACCGCTGTAATCGAGGACAAGGATTGAGATATCCCCATCGAGGAGTGGATCAGGAACCCTCGAGCCGTGCGATCTTGCTTTCGAGCTCGGTTACCCGTTTGATGAGCCGGCGCTGTCGAATGAACAGCAATCCGAACAGCACCAAGCCGATGAATCCGGAGACAGCGACCGATCCGCCGAACTCGCTTACGAATGCAGCAAGCACCAATACCGTCACGGCCACGATCAACCCAGCAAGCTCACGCCGGAGCCATCCACCGCTTTCGTTCGACGCTTCGTCGGTGTCCTGAGAACTCGACACTGACATGACAACTAGTTACAGGTCAGCCATCTTGAAACTGGGGTCGCCGACAAGAATTCCAGAGAACGAAACGGCGAGGCCGATCAACGACCACGGGGGATAATCGTCGCGCTCACTCGACGACGAGTCTGACGGTAATGTTATCCGGATCGGTGACGCGAAGCACGCCGTTCTCGACATCGGTCGCGTAGCCCCGCTCTGTCAGGGACGTCCGGAGGCGCTCACGGGTCTCCCGATTCGGGACGACGACCTCAAACCAGGCAAGTCCAGAACCGGATCCGGCGGGTGATCGGCGGTCGTTCCACGTATTCAATCCAATATGGTGATGGTATCGGCCGGCAGCGAGGAAGGTAGCCTCATCACCGTAGCGGGACCGGACCTGAAAGCCGAGCCTATCGACGTAAAACGACTCCGCCCGCCCGAGATCGGTCGTTTCGAGATGGATGTGACCGATATCGGTGTCGGCTGGCAGCGTATCGCCGCCAGTAGCCTCGGCCGCGATCGGATCGAGATCAAGCGGCAACGTATCGATATCGACGGTATCGTCATCGATCCAGGTCCACGTCTCCCGGGGGAGGTCACGATAGATCTCGACGCCATTGTCCTCCGGATCACGGAGATAGAGGGCTTCGCTGACGAGGTGGTCGGATGCGCCGGTCAGCGGACCGTCCCGCGATCGGATCCGTTCGAGTGCATCGCCAAGCGCCGCCCGGGAAGGAACCCGAACGGCGACGTGAAACAAACCGGCCGCATCCGCCGTCCGATCGGCCCCATCGGACGTCTCCTTAAGGAGCATGAGAGGTTCGTCACCGGCGAGCAATCGGGCGCGTGACCCGTCCCGTCGGACATTGAAGCCAACGATATCGCGGTAGAAGGGCACTACCGTATCGAGCGACTCGACGCGGAGGGCCGTCCGGCCGATATGTGTCGCAGGCGGCAGCGCGGTGGTCGCATCGGCGTCGTGATCGGCGGGTGCCATAGAGCCACTACACACCAGCGGAGAAAAAGGCCGTCGCCCCGGCAGATGCCTCACGTCTCGTTGTACCGTGCCCGCAGCAGATAGAGGATCGGTTAGAAGGGATCGGCCGTCAATTCGGGCAATCCCGCCTCGATCTCCGCCCGACGCTCCTCCAACCACTCGGGCAGGACCAGGCGTTCACCTAATGTGTCGATATCCTCATCGACGGTGTAGCCGGGCGACTTGGTGGCGAATTCGAAGAGGACACCGCCCGGCGTCCGGGCGTAGACGGATTTGAACCACTTCCGGTCGATGATCTCAGTCGGGCGCAGACCCATCTCACGGAGATGATCGCGCCACTCCGATTGGGTCGCCTCGGTGACCTGGAACGCCACGTGGTGGACGGTACCGGCGCAGGGCCGACCCTGTGGCGCCTCGGGATCCTCGAGGATATCGATGACGGAGCCAAGCTCGCCCTCGGCTTCGTACCGGTGTCGCCCGCGGATCCGTTCAGTCGGGTCAAAGCCCATGGTTTCGAGCAGGGACACGGTCCGGTCGGCGGCCGCAAGCGAGAGCGTCACGCCGGAAAAGCCCCGGATCGCGTGCTCCGTTGGCACCGGGCCGGACGGCGGATCACCCGCCGGTGTGTCGGTCCGTCCCACCAGTTCGAGCGGGAGCCCATCGGGATCCTCGAAGGCAATGACGGTCTCGTCGAACCGCTCGCGCTTTTCGAGTCCGTCGACGTCAGCCGCCTCGAGCCGGTCGTACCAGTACCCGATCGCTCCCGCAGGGATTAGAAACGAGACGGTACTGGCTTGCCCGGTGCCGACCCGCCCTGGGCGTGCATCGGGATACGGGAAAATCGTCATGCTCGTACCCGGTGAGCCACTCCGATCGCCGTAGAACAGATGATAAACGGAGACATCGTCCTGATTGATACTTCGTTTCACCAGGCGGAGTCCAAGCGTTTCGGTGTAGAACGCGAGGTTCGTGTTCGGATCGCTCCCGATGGCGGTGACGTGATGGATTCCGGGGATGACCGGTGGCATAGCGGTAGTACCACATCAATAGAGATCAATCGCTCGGCACGGATTGTAGCTAATCAGTGATCGAGTGGTCAGGATCCGGTGTGGATGACGGTACCGCCGAGAATGATCTGATCGATCATGGTGTCGTCGGTCAGAACGGTAATATCATCGATCGGATTCCGGTCGAGAATCAACAGGTCCGCATGTTTCCCTTCCGCAATCGACCCGAGTTCGTCCTCGATCGCGAGTGACTTCGCGGCGTTATGGGTGCCGGCAACGATCGCGTCGGCCGGATCCATCCCCCAATCGACCATGTACACCAGATCGTCCGCATTGTCGCCCTGAAACACCGGGGGCATCCCCGTATCGGTGCCCATCGCCATGGGGATCCCATGCTCAAGGGCTCGCTGATAGGTCGGTTTCGACGCAGCGATGAGTCCGGCCGTACTATCCGGTCGGTCACGGGTCACATCCTCATCGGTGTAAGGATCCTGATCGTCCAGTGCCATCTTCTTGCGGTACGTCGAGAGCGTCGGCATCAACATCGTCCCCTGTGATTCCATGGTGTCGAGGTGGTCGTCGGTCAGTTCCTGGCCGTGAACGATGACATCAACACCCGCTTCGAGTGCGTTCGTGATGCCGGCTTCCCCATAACAGTGAGCGTGGACAGGGCGTCCACAGTTATGCGCCTCCTCGACGGCTGCTTGCATCTCGGCGGTCGTCAACTGAGGATCACGGGCGCCAGTGTGTGGACTCGAGATCGCCCCAGTCGCCGCCAGTTTGATGAAATCAACCCCGTGATACATCAACAGCCGACGGGTCGCCTCTCGCATTTCGTCGGTGCCGTCGATTTCGACGATGTTTCCGCCGGGCTCGCCGCCAGTCGCCCGGCCACCGGTGATCGCGATCATGCTCCCACAGGCCTTGATGCGTGGCCCCATCGTGACGCCGTCATCGATCGCATTTCTGAGGGCGAGAATCGAGTTGTTCTTCGAGGCCGCATCGCCGAGCGTGGTGATCCCCGCATGTAATGCGTCGCACGCGAGTTCGGCGCCACGGAGACTGAGATACTCGTCGCTGTACCTACTGATGTCCATGTCATCCGCATCGCCGGTATAAACGAGGTGGACATGTGCATCGATGAGGCCGGGCATCACAACTTGATCCCGCGCATCGATCGTCCGATCATAGTTTCCGTCGGGGGCCTCGTGCGTGACTTCTCGGATCATCCCGTCCGCTACGCCGACGGTTACATCGGTCCGAACTTCCCCGGTTCCAACGAGGAGTGTCCCGGCGTTGATCGCCGTCGAATCAGCTGTTCCTGGTTCGAGCATAGAAGCCGATCAAACGGCGCGGTAATTAATCTACGCTGTCGGAACACACGTTCGAGACGAGTTCGCTAGAGATCCATCAATCAGTGCCAGATGCATGCCGCCTCGGAACGGGGATTGAGATTCCGACCGGGTGAAAACGATATCAAAGCCAATTTTCCGCCCATGTCTCGAGATCATCGAACACCGGACAGAGGGCCTCCCCCTTCTCGGTGAGTGAATAATACGTCGCGATCGGGCGCTCCTCGACCCGGCGATCGACGAGAGCAGCATCCTCAAGGTCATCGAGTACCCGCGAGAGAGTACGGGAACTCGCCCCCGTCGAGCGTTTGAGTTCGTTGAACCGTTGCTCGCCGTCGGCGAGGTTATGCAGGACGATCAACCGCCATTTCGCGCCGATCTGATCGACCGCCTCGACGACGGCACACGCGTCGGCGTTCTGTTCGGCGACTGACTGGTCGGTCTGATCAGATAACGATGACATTGATGTTATCTACTGTCAGTTATGTCGCCAAGAGTATATGTAGGTTCTGGAACGAACTACATAACGTAATGAAACCAGAAAACCAATTCATATCGCAAGGAGATCGACACGAAACCGTGCCGGTCGGCCAACAGGAGGTGCGACGCTGATGGCAGTCACCGGTATCGAAGGGATCGCGCTCCTGTTCGGACGCCTTCTCTTCGGCGGCGTTATCGCCTTCATGGGCCTAAATCACTTCCTCCAGATCGACCAGCTGACTGGCTATGCCGAACACAAGGGCTTACCGGCACCGAAACTGTCGGTACTTGCCTCGGGCGCCGTCCTCGTCCTTGGCGGGCTGAGTATCATGGTCGGCGTGTTCCCGACGATCGGCGCGATCACCGTCACGGTCTTCCTCCTGATCTCGGGAGTGCTCATGCACGACTTCTGGGCGGTCCCCGAGGAGCAACAGCAGGACGAACTGACACAGTTTCTGAAGAACACGATCATGGCAGGGGGCGCACTCGCCTTCGCCGCCCTCGCCGGTGAGGCCTGGACGTTCAGCCTCAATATCGGCCTGTTCTAGTCGGAATCGATCCGCTTACCCATCAGGAACCGCCCACCCGATCGTCGCCACCTTACTTTTGAGCCTACCCACCGAGAGTGACGTATGGATCTCGATATCGAGGGCAATGCCGCACTGATCACGGCTTCAAGCAGCGGGCTCGGGAAAGCCGCGGCTACGGCGCTGGCTCGCGAGGGCGTCGACGTCGTCGTCAACGGTCGTGACGCGGATCGGTTAGCCGAGGCAGTCACAGACATCGAGACGGCCGCGGCAGACGGCGTCAGTATCGTCGGTCAGCCCGGTGATCTCACCGATCGCGGAGACATCGAAGCGCTCGTCGATCGAACGATCGAGGAGTTCGGCCGGCTCGATCATCTCGTGACGAGTGCCGGCGGTCCGTCCCGGATGCGGCCGCTCGAACCCGATGACGAGGACTGGTACTACGCCTTCGATATGCTCGTGATGGGAGTCGTTCGGGCGGTCCGTGAGGCGGTCCCGCACCTCCGTGATGACGGTGGCGGGACGGTGGTCTCGATCACGTCACGGGTCACAAAGGAAGCGACGCCGAGCAATGTCCTCTCGAGCGCGGTACGGATGGCGGTCATCGGTTACGAGAAAACGCTCTCGAAGGAACTCGCACCCGACATCCGGGCCAATGCCGTGCTGCCGGGCGCCCACGAAACCCCCCGGTTGACGGACGGCTGGGAGAAAGCGATCGAGCGTGGTGACTACGAGAGCTTCGAGGAGGCCAGGGCGGCCAGAAGTACGGGAATCCCGGTCGATCGGCCCGGTGATCCGATGGAGCTGGGCGATATGGTCGCGTACCTCTCCTCGCCACGGGCCGGATTCATCAACGGCCAGGCGATCGTGATCGACGGCGGGTCCGGAAGTGCGACGTTCTAAGTCCCACGAATACCGGCCGGGCTCGCGGCCGTACAGCGGACGAACGTTTTTGACCCCGCCGGGGGCGTTTAGAGCATGGATTCCAGCCAATCGACACCGGTGGATCGCTTCTCCGAACGTGTCGTCAACATCGAACAAAGCGCGACGATTCGATTCGGGAACATCGCTCGCGAACTCCGTGCGGATGGGGTCGACGTCATCAGCATGGCGGGGGGCTCACCCGACTTCCCGACCCCCGAGCACATCCGCGAAGCAGCGATCGAGGCGATCGAACGCGATGAGAATCAATTGACGACCACGCAGGGGTTACCGGCCCTCCGGAATGCGATCGCTGAAAAGCTCCGGACCGAGAACGACGTGCCTACCGATGCAGAGCGGATCGTCGTGACCCCGGGCTCGAAATTTTCGTTGTTTCAGGCCATCTTCACGCTGCTACAGGCCGGTGATGAGGTCGCCCTGCTCGATCCATCCTGGGTTACCTACGAGGCGATCGTCACGGTCGCGGGCGGAACGATCAACCGGGTCAGGCTCGATCCCGACACCGGCTTTTCCCCCGGTAGTGCCGATCTCAGTACCGAAATCACCGACGAGACACAGCTGATCGTCGTCAACAACCCCTCGAACCCGGCTGGCGCAGTCTTCTCACGGGCGGAGCTCGAAACCATCCGTGATCTCGCCATCGATCACGATTGCTGGGTGATCGCCGACGAGATTTACGAGCGACTGGTCCACGACGGCGAGCACATCTCCATTGGCTCGCTCGACGGCATGGCCGACCGGACAGTAACCGTCAACGGGTTCTCGAAGGCGTATGCCATGTCCGGCTGGCGGCTCGGCTACTTCAGCGCCCCGGAGCCGCTCGTCGATCAGGTCCGAAAACTCCAGTCGAATACGGTCTCCTGTCCGACGACCTTAGTCCAACACGCCGGTGTCGCCGCGTTGAACGGTCCCCAGGGTGTCGTCGAAGAAATGCGCCGAACCTACGAGGAGCGCGTCGATCAGGTGACCGATACCTTACACGCCGAGGGCATCGACATCCCGAAACCGGCGGCCGCATTCTACGTCTTCGTACCGGTCGACGGGGACGACCTCCAGCTGTGTGAGGAACTCCTACGTGAGGAACACGTCGCGACCGTGCCGGGTAGCGCCTTCGGCGTCCCGGGATACATCCGACTGGCACTCACGGCAGACGGAGATACCCTTGAGACCGGGATCCGTCGAATCGCGCCATATCTCGGGGAGTGAGTACAAGGGAAGACACGAGCAGGTGCCGAGACGTTTTATTCGAGGCGGGCGAACGAAAACCACTGATGGACATCACGATCGAGCAACTCATCGCGATCGTGTTGGTCACGTTGATGGTACTCTCGCCGATCGCGTATGCGCTTGCGATATAGTCGACGCGATATCGATATCGTGATTCGATGAGGCCCGGACGACCCGAGAACAGCGGCGAGCGTGGATCGAAAGATCGTCTTTGTCTCACGTCAGAGTAAGATCTGTATGGTCGAGCTGCTGGTCGCAATCGGGCTCGTCGTGGCGCTGTTTGTCGGGTTCAATATCGGCGGTTCGACGACCGGGCCGGCGTTCGGCCCGGCAGTCGGGGCGGATGTCATCTCGAAAGTCGGCGCGGCGGCACTGATGTCGGGGTTCTTCTTCGTCGGTGCCTGGACGATCGGCCGTCGGGTCGTCGAAACGCTCGGTGTCGATCTCGTCTATGATCCAACCGTTTTCACGACCAGCACGAGTATCGTCGTCCTGTTTTTCATCGGTGGAGCGTTGTTCGTCGGGAACTATGTCGGCGTCCCAGCCTCGACATCGATGACCGCCGTCGGGGCAATCGCCGGGCTTGGCGTCGCGACGGGGGAACTCAACTGGGCCGTGATGGGAGAGATTGCCGTCTGGTGGATCATCGCGCCGATCATCGGGTTTTGGGTTTCGGCAGTGATCGGTCGGTATCTCTATCCGATGATCAACCAGTGGATCGCCATCGATTCCAGCGATGGTCCGCTCATCACGCTCGATCGATCGGCATCGATTCCGCTACCCAAACGAGGCCGACACACCAGTCAACGAGAGCTTGTCGGAGGGTTGATCGTCATCGCGATCGGCTGTCTGATGGCGTTTTCCTCTGGCACGTCGAATATCGCCAACGCCATCGCCCCTCTGTACGGCGCCGGTGTCGAGATGAACCCGTTGATCCTGCTAGGCTGTGGCGCCGTCGCCATTGGTGCCTTTACCATCGCCCGGCGGACCCTCGATACGCTGGGCAACGACATCACCGCACTCCCGTTAACGGCGGCGATCGTCGTCGCGATCGTGTCTTCAGGAATCGTCATCGGGCTCTCGGCGATCGGGATTCCCGCCTCCTTCGTGATCATCGCGACCATGTCGACGGTCGGGCTCGGCTGGGGACGAGCGACACGGACGGTCACCGTCTCGGAAGGACTCCGAGGGGAGAGCCGACCACAGGTTTCGGTCGGGGCGCTCACCAGCGAGGACCCCGGTGAAGAAGCACCGGATATCGGCGAAGAGGATCCCGGGGACATCCCTGAGACCGCCGATCTCTTCGATCCCTCGACCACCGGCCGGGTGATTGTTATGCAAAACGTCGTGCCGATTCTCTCGACGGTCGGCTCCTACGTCACCTTCTGGCTGTTGTTCCGGTTCTGGTGGTAGTCCACGCTGGACGATCGGCCGGCAATCCGACAGAACAGGTAAATTTTGCGGGGAAAAGTATATGATGATAGACCATGTATGTTAGGTGAGCCCATGAGTATTGGTGACAAAGTGCGATCGTGGATCGAGTTCTCCGCCGCGACGGTCCCGCTCTATCAGTGCAACGAGTGCGGAAAGCCGGTCCAGGTCGAGGACGAGGAATGTCCCGACTGCGGCGGCGAGGTCGAACACAATCACGTCGCACCGTACGTCACAAACTGGTACTGACGGCCACTTGGGGCCAACGTCGGTGTTGAGGGGGCGAGTCACGACTGTTCTGACTGCCGAGGAACGGCTCGTATCTCACCAGCTATTACTATCGAACCGAAAGGCTGGCCTATCCCTCGGTCGTGTGGTGAGGTAGCATGGAGGAGGCGATTCGGGATCGGCTTTGGGTCGGAGCCCTCGCAATCGCTAGGCAGCAGCGGTCGTTTATGGTTTCGGAGGTGCTTGAACTGGCCGATGTCGATGCGAGCCATCGGGACACAGCGGAAGCCGTCCTCGCGACGATGGCGGAGTATGGCTTCATCCAATCCGATCCGGCGGAGGCGACCTGGCGGGCCGGGTCGGCGGTGCCGTTGACGGATCCGAACCCCACCGGCTTCGACGGTACGTTCACGTACCTTACAGCTCCCAAATCACGCTGGATCTTCGACCCACCGGTCGTTCGCGAGTGGGTCGAAAGCCGATTAGACGGACGGGTTCTCAATCTCTTCGCCGGGCCGACCAAGCTCAGTCATGACGGAGAGATCGTCCGCAACGATGTCGACGAAACGATCGAGGCCACCTACCACGTCAATGCCGCCGATATCGCGGCTCATGTCGAAGCTGAGTCATTCGGGACGATCGTGCTCGATCCACCACTCATCGCACGAGCTCCAACGGATGGACAGACAACTCAGCCGGCAGGTCACACCATCGCTCCAGCAGATCTCGATCGAATCAAAACACAGGTCGCCGAACTCGTTGAAGGAGGTGGAACGGTGATCACGTTCGGCCGGAATTCGAGCGGCCTGGGTTCGACTCGCGGCTTCGAGAAGCGGGAAATCTGTCTCATCAACCATCCCGGTTCGTTCGACGATACGATCGCGGTGGTCGAAGGGCGGATCGATGGAGAAGTCGAGTGATCCCGGCCGACGACTCACACGGTGAAACGACGGCGATCCGGTTACGCTTTGGAGTGGACTTCCTCACCGCCCAGGAAAGTCCGTTCGACATCGATCTCATGGATGTCGTCGGGATCGACAGCGGTCGGATCATCCGAGAGGATGATAAAGTCGGCGAGCTTGCCCGGTTCAATCGAGCCCTTGAGATCCTCCTCGAACGCACAGTACGCCGCGTCAGCAGTGTAAATTCGGATGGCCTCCTCGACATCGATCGCTTCGTGTGGGGAGATGGTGTCGCCGCTCCGGGTCTTGCGGGTGACCATCGTTCGAATACCTAACAGCGGTGGGAGCAACCCGGCGGAGTGATCGCTGCTTCCGCCGATCGGGATGTCACGGTCGCTGTAGGAGCCGTAGGGGAACATCCGATCGAGCCGGTCGCCGTACTCGCCGAGCTTGTCGTCGCCGTGCTGGTAGATGTACGTCGAGAACGGCAACACACAGAGATCGAGTGCCTCGATGCGGTCAAGGATGTCCTCGGTGATCATCGTCGCGTGCTCGATACGGTGACGGTGATCCTCGCGTGGATGAGCTTCGAGCGCCCGTTCATAGGCTTCTAAGAGCATCTCGATGGCGGCGTCACCGTTAGCGTGGACGCCGATCTGATAGCCCGCCTTGTGGGCCTCCATTACCTGTTTGTTGAGCTCCTCCTGGGTGATGACGAGGTCGCCACGGTCGTCCCGCCCCTCGTAGGGTTCGTTCAGGTAGGCGGTCCGGGCGGCGATCGCTCCGTCGACGAAGTTCTTGATCAGCCCGATCTTGACCATCTCGTCGCCGAATCCCGAGTCGATCTGCAGCTCGTTGAGGTTCTCGAAGTGATCGTGGAGGATCATGAGATATCCCCTGACCGTGAGGTTGTCCTGCTTGACACCATCGCGGTACATCCGGATCTCGTTAGGGCCGACGACAGCCTCGCCAACGCTGGTGATCCCCTGAGCGTTGTAATAGGCACAGATCTCTTTGAGCGCTTCCTGGTCCTCCTCGGGCGTCGGATCGGGAATCAGTCCCGCGTGATCGCCGCCGCCGCGGAACCGATCACGGGCCGCCTCGTGGAGGATACCGTTGGGATAACCATCGTCCTCCCGTTCGAAGTGACCGCCATCGGGATCGGGCGTATCGGCATCGACGCCGGCCATCTCAAGCGCGAGGGTATTCACCATACTGACGTGGCCACCAGCGGGCGTGATGAAGATCGGATGCTCGGTACTCGCCCGATCGAGTACCTCCCGGGTTGGATGGCGGCCCTCTTCGAGTTTGGTGTCATCATGACTGTGACCGCGGATCCACTCGCCTTCGGGCGTTTCCTCGGCTTCAGCCGCGAGGGTCTCGACCATCTCGTCGAACGAGGAGACCCGTTCGGGGCTGAGATCGACCTCGAGATACTGTCGTCGGCCGGCGTTGACCATATGACAGTGCGCGTCGATGAACCCCGGCAGGACGGTTTTGTCGGTCGCTTCGAGATGGGTCGTGTCCGGGCCAGCCAACGCCGTGATTTCCGCGGCAGTCCCGACTTCGCCGATGGTGTCGTCATAAACGGCGAACGCGTCGGCGGTCGAGAAGTCGTCATCGACTGTCAGAACCGTCTCGGCTTCGACGATCAGATCTGGATCCATGATGGAGGCTTAACTCGCCGATAGCGCTAATAAATACCCGGGTAACCTGTCCGTCGAGTATCAGGTCCGGTACTGCTCACCGAGGGGATAGATGTCCTCGGGGATGTTCTCGTAGGGGAGTTTCGAGAGATCAGCCGGCCCCAACCCCGGCGCATCGACCTTGATCACCTCGCCAGCGATCCCCGTTTCGACGAATCCACGCCGGAAGTGCACGCGGCTTTTCAACGAAACGATATCGACGTCCACAGGGAACGAGATATCCAGCTCGTCGAAGATTTCGGGGGAGGTAACCTGATGCAGCGAAGGTGTCAGGATAACGCGGTTGTTCTGGCCGAACCGCAAGACTACAATGGTCTCGAACTCGTGGTAGTGGTCGCTGTAGCTACCCAGATACTCGACCTCGCCGGTGATCTCGACGGGATCGCCGGCGTATTGATCGGCGTAGCCGCCGACCTCGACAGTAACGGTGTCCCCGACGGTCGCTTGCTGAGCGATCGTCTCGATGGCCCGCTCGTCGTTGATCGTCGCGATCACGAAATCACTAGCGTCCTGGTCGATCAACTCGGCTAAGACGTGCGTGGAGTTGCCGGTGCGGTCGGCGTGATCGGCGATGATAACGGGCGTCTTTCCGGCTGCGGCGGCCTCGATGGCTTGACGGACGCCGGTTTCCGTATCGGGCAACGTCTTGCCCGCGAACGACTCCCTGACGCGCCAAATGTACTCCGAGAGGTCGTCGGCGATCCGATCGGCGAGGTTCTGATCGCCGTTGGTCAGTACCATCACCGTCGCTCCGACAGTCGGGACATCGGCATACGCGAAACCGAAAGCGACCGACGCGAAGACGTCTTTCTCACGACACTCCCACCGCCTGGCTCGCTCCATGATCTCCATCGCCGGGGATTCGGCGGTCCCCTGGAACACACTGGGCGTGATAACGCCCGGCTTACGGGTGGCCATCGTCGGCTCGTAGCCCGAACGGAGCTGGCGGTGGAGCACCCGGGCGGCCCGTTCGCCCTGATACCGTGAATCGTAGTGGGGATACCGTTTGATGATGAAGACGGCATCCGCCGCCTCAGCCAACTCGTGGTCGATGTTCGCGTGCAGATCGAGCGTCACGTAGATGGGCCGATCGCCGACGGCCTCGCGCACCCGGCGGGCGGTTTCGGCCTCGGGTTTGGGGACACCATCGACGGCCATCGCGCCGTGGAGGGAGAGATACACCCCGTCGAGACCATCAATCGTCGCCAGGTCCTCGGCGATCCCGGTCGCGTATTTTTCGAAGGCTTCCTCGGTGACCCAACTGCCCGAGGAACCTCCCACCGGTCGCCGCGGCGAATAGGCTCCGACCAGCTCCGAGCCACTGACCTCCCGCGTTCGGCTGACGAACCCGCGGATGTAATCGTTCGCGTCAAGGACGGTCGATCCGTCGATCGGCGGTCCATAGTATTCCCACTCCTCGATCCCGGTGGGACGTGGACAGAACGTACAGGTCTCCATTGAAAACCGAGCGATACCGATCGTGAAATCCTCACCGACCACATCAAGGCCAGCCGATGTCTGGGAATCGGACGTCTCAGCCATAACAGGATATTCACTTCCACCACAGCCCGGCTGATAAGTCTGCGCGCTTGGGCAATCCAGTCAGGCGAGCTCACAGGAGCAGCTCATCGAGCGCGAGCATGGCGAAAAACCCCGCGAGAATCGAATACAGGAACACGACCGCCGTGAGCGGCAGTCGCAGCCCGACCAACAGCCGCGACGGCACCGCCGCGGATTCGAAGAGAAACGTCACCGCCCACGGCTGACCCATGCCGTACCCGACGATGGGAGCACCGATCACGGCCGCAAGGCAGGCGGGGACTGCCCACCGAAGCCACGGGGCTCGATGGACGAGCGATACGATGACGGCCCAAACCATGAGCCGGACTATACGGGCGGGAAATAAAGGCCATCCGCCCCTCCAACGGGATCTGCCGCGAGCCGGTGTTCCATCGGACGGTTCGGAGATCACCCCCGGCGGTTCAGTACACCCAGGCGTTCTCCTCCGGGGCCACGCGGGCGACCTCGAAATGGCGCTCCAACCGCGGGACCCCACCGACGAACAGCGTCCGGCCGGTCACGAACGAGGCCGCCGGGCTCGCGAGATACTGGGCCGCATCGGCGATCTCATCGGGCCGACCATACCGCCTAGCGACGCGATCCCGATCGATGTCCTCGGGGTCCGGGACCGGCATCGGCTGTTCCTGTGAGAGCGAGGTCGAAATGAGTCCAGGGGCGATGCAGTTGACACGGACGTTATCGTACGCCCACTCGAAGGCGATCGTTTCGGTCAGTCGGATGACCGCGGCCTTAGCGGCGCTGTAAGCGCTCTCGCCCGGAAATCCCTGGAGTCCGGCGCCACTGGCGATGTTGATGATCGCGCCGCCATCCGCCCGGATGGCCTCTCCGAGAAGCTGTGTGCAGTTGACCGTGCCGGTGAGATTGAGATCCATGATTTCCTGCCAGTCCGTCGGCGAGACTGATTCGAATGGCGCGATCCGGCCGCCGCCGACATTATTGACGAGCACATCGACACCCCCGAACGCCTCTTCGGTCGCCGCCAACAAGTCGACGACAGCGTCACGATCGGTTACATCACAGGTGACCGCTCGGGCCCGACCACCGGCCGCCTTGATCGCCGACGCGGCGGCCTCTAAGTCCTCGCGTTCACTCGCCGGCGCACACACCACGACATCGGCCCCATCGGCGCCGAATTGTTCGGCGATGGCCCGCCCGATACCGCGGGAGCTACCCGTAACGACGGTCCGCATACCATTGACGTTGAACTGATCAGTCGGCATGGCGGCAATGATCACACGATCGAATAAAAACACACTGCAGTCCGAAGGGGGGCGAGTCATGCCACTAACCGGACTCCAGGCTAGGCTTGAGGCCTTGATACCCGGAGAAAATCTCGCTGTATCTCTTAGCTGTTAGGAGACCGACCTAAATGGAGTCGTGAATCGGTCGATCCAAGCGAAGGGTCACTTCGTTCTCCGACACCGACAGGAGTCGAGACGACACGAAAACGTCGGCTTCACGCTGGAATCCGTCAGCCGACGTTGTGACGTTCCGTGAACGTGATGGTAGTGTCGGCAGTCTGGATCGTCGTCTGGATCGTGATCCACCCGTCGGCCTCCATCACGGCATAACCCGCCGAGTAGGAGAGTTCGATCCGCTCGGTCATAGTGACGGTTTCGCCGGGATCGAGCGACCCAACACGCTGTTTGGTCGACCAGACGACGTCCCCGTCGGTGTCGTTGCCGACGAACACCCGACTATAAACAACGACGTCCTCGACCGTATGAGTCCGTTCGTTGGTCAATGACGTCGTGACATCACGACAGGTACGTCCACACTGTTCGATGCGATCGACCGTCAGCGACAGCGGTGGTCCGGTGGCCGGTTCGGTCGCCGTCGATGTCCCGGCGGCCGTACTCGTCGTGACGGGTGTCGGTGTGGCAGTCGGGAAGGAACTGTCCGGCGTGTCGGCGACAGTGTCGGGTGTGCCAGGAGCGGGACCGAATCCCATGACAAGAGCCACACCAGTCCCGAGAACGAGCACGACGACGAGGAGACCAATCATGAGGAGTTTGCGGATCATGTGTATGTACGCGGCAGTATCATCGATCGGATGTCAGGCAGTCGACGGGTCATGCTCTGGGGGAGCCTCATTCGGCCGACGACGATCCGCCGCCGATCTGTTCACTGATCGCCGATCCGAGGGAGCCATCAAGGGCACCGTTGATGAACTGCGTGATCAGATCATGGATCGTCGAGACGAAATCAGGAACCGGTCCGGGCAAATCGCTCGGCGGGCCCGCAGAATCGTCTTCAGCCCCGACAGCACTGTCAGCGTTTTCGGGGGCAGCGGCCACAACGCCGGTCGTCAACAATACCACAGCGAGCAGGATGGTGGCGGTTCGGTGGAGTGTCAGTCGCATTCGTGATCACCAGGTGAGACAAGGGGACAGGCCCCTATCAAGGGGAATGACGCTAAATCCCAATAAGCCACGTTTCAGGCCGTTTTTCGACGATTTAACCCGAATTAACCAGAGTCGTTAATAACACGATCCACAGACCGAGCACGCGGCGTGAAACAGGGGCGCCAAGCGGACAAACGCGCACTTCGCGACAATCGGACGGAGCCTGATGATGGGGTCCGATCGTCCATTATCCGTTCCGATTCGATGAATCAATAAAACACTTAGCGGTCGTTTCCGGTGGTCTAAGCGATGCAACAGCCATAACACCCAGAAAACATATACCATCCCTGGTCTGAAGTTCATACGTGCCCGCCCAGCAGATGCAGGATTGCCCCATACCACCCAGCTGGGTCGGGCACGATCGGTGTCCACGTATCCCGTCACACCCCTTGCGCTTGCCGTGATTGCCGCCACCCCGCCCACCGAGGCGGGGTTTGCTACCCGTTTTGTCCCAAGAACCGTGCGGACGACCAACGATAAAAAGCTGCTCGGCCTACTGAGGGTAATGACTCCGGACCACGCGTCGGACCAGCGGAACCTCATCCATCTCGAGGATGGAGATGCGTTACGGACAGTGATCGCGGATCATGAAACCGTGCTGGTCGAGTGTTACACGAACGGCTGTGGCATCTGCCAGAGCATGGAGCCGGTGTTGGGCACCGTCGCGAAGGCGACCGACGCCGTCGTCGTTCTGATCAACCCACGGGATGATCCCGAACTGATCGAGGAGTTTTCGATCCAGCGCGTGCCGACCCTGCTGTTGTTTCAGAACAGTGATCTCGTCGGCCGCCGGGACGAGGGGTTCTACGGGGCCGAGACAGTCCTCGAGTTCATCGAGACCGCGGACGTCGTTGCGGATGGCGGCGACCGGTCCGATACTGGACAGTCAGCAGAGATCGACCGACACACAGACAGCAAGGAGGCCGACGTCAGAGTATGGCTGGTCGAGCGGACCTACTCCGACGACGAACAGAACCTCATCATCCTCACCTACGCGACGACCGATGGCGAGCGGTACTACCGCCGCGAGCGAGCGCTGACGAGCTTTACTGACAACCGCGATACGACGGCGGCCGTCACCGTTGAACCCCACAACCTCGGCGAGGTCACCGATCCGGAGGAACGCGACCGCTACGCCGCCGAAGCCACACGGATGGCTGCCGAACACGAACCCGACGACGCGATCTGATCGAATAGACCCACAGCATCGGTTGAAAGGATGCCTCCGATACGGGGCATAGCGAGATTGTTGAGTCAGTCGTCATGCCCGTTACGCGACGTTCATGCGTTGACAGTACCTATGACAGCAAGTCAGTAAGCATCGCGTCGATGGCGTCACGATAGGACTCTCGATCGTGTCCGATACGCGGTAACCAGATGTTCTGATATGCGGGATGAAGCAACGGAAGAACCGTCACCCCGAGGGTCGGGCAGTCGATCGGATCGAGGACGGTCTCAAGGAACCCGTCAAGATCGATCCCCTCGTGTTCCAGCATCGACAGCGTGGCGTGTTTGCCGGTCGTGACGACGACGGTCGGATCGACCTGTTCGAGTTCGGTGAGCAAATGGTCAAAGCAGGTCCGGCGTTCCTCGGCCGTCGGCTCACGGTTCGATCCGGCTCCATCCGACGGGAAACACTTCACCGCGTTAGTGACATACAGATCCGTGGCCGAGTACCCAATCCCCTCGAAGAGGTCACGAATGATCCGTCCCGAGTGGCGGGCGGTATAGGCCATCCCGGTCCAGTTGCCACCCTGCCACCGATCCGCCGATGGCGCGCCGGCACCCGGCGCCTCGCCGACGATCATCACCGCCGCGTTGATCGAGCCGTTCCCCCAGGAAATCCGCTCGCGGCTCTCGACGAGCGCAGGGCAGCGCGAACAGCCCGGTTCGAGGACGTTCCGGCTCGTCGGATCGGGAAATTCGGGAGCCATGGCGATCAGATGGGATGGAATGGAATGGAATGGAATGAGCTCGGAATCGAGCCACTATGGAGGGCGATAGAGGAACACCAGTCCATCGGCGTGAGCCGGCGTACGATCACGCATCGGAGCCGAAGTCGGTCTCGATTTCGGCCTCGTCGGCCGCCTCCGCATCGCTGGAATCGGCGTCTTCCTCGACGACCTCGATCCCGCGGTTGTTGACGGCATCCGGGTCGAGACCGATCTCCTCGAGGAACTGGCGGTACTCCCGTTCGCACTGCTCGGCTTTCTGCTGGCGTTCGGAGGCGTGATCGCACAGCTCCGCGATGTTTTCGGGGACGTCGTTGGTGTAGACGATCCAGTGGTTGATCAGGTCGGACATCCGTCGGATCGGGCTGGTGAAGTGGCCGTAGATCTCGAAATTCAGCGCGTGATGGCCGCCGAACGGATCCGACATGTAGGTCGCTCGCGGCATGACCTTCATCACGGCCCACTGGATCTTCCCGAGTTGGCGCTCGGGCGCCTGTTCGAGTGTCGCATTAACCGCTTTCCGGGGGTCTTCCCAGGAACCGCCGGGGATCGAGACTCCATCGAGGTCCTGTATTTCCCGGAGTGCCTCGTCCCACTCATCCGGCGAGGGTTGGGGATGGACCCGATAGGCCGCCTCGACACCACGATCCCACATGAGCTGGTGGGTGACGGCCTTGTTGGCCTTGAGCATACACTCCTCGATGATCGTATGGGCCCGATCCCGGCGGGGATTAAGCACCAGTGAGCCGTCCTCTTTTCGCTGTTCATGCATGCGTTCGGCGAGACCGAACACCAGCGACAACTCGTCGTGAAGCGGGGTGTCCGGCTCGTCAAGTCGGTGTTCAGCCTGGGTGTAGGTCAATCGTTCATCCGATCGAATCACCGATTTGTATATCTCGATAGTCTCGTAGGAGAGGGTCTCCTTATCGAGATGCATCTCGACAGTGTGGGCGAGGCGGTCTTCCTCGGGGACGAGCGAACAAACCGTCTCCGCCAGCATCGACGGGAGCATGTGAATCGTATAGCCCGGGAGATAGACCGTATTGCCCCGCCGGATCGCGGTTTCCCACATCTCAGTATCGGGCGTCACGTAGTGAGTGACATCGGCGATGTGGACCCAGAGGACGTACTCCTCATCGCGTTCTTCGATCGAGAGGGCATCATCGAAGTCCTGGGCGTCAACCGGATCGACGGTCCAGGTGGTTCGATCCCGAAGATCGGTCCGGTCATCGACCTCCGATTCGATCTCGGCGGCGACGTCCTCCGTACGGCGTTCGGCTTCCTCTTTGACAGCAGCGGGAAACGCGTCCGGAATCTCGAATTTCTCGAGGAGTTCCTCGCGTTTGTTCTCGATATGGCGGGCCATCTCGGGATCGATCTCGACCGGGCCCTGGCCCTCGACGGTGCCGGCCCGGGCTTGGGCCTGACCGTCCTGTGTACTCGGCATGCTGGGCGCTATGCCGGTCAGGTAATTAGTGGTGTCGGCGGGATGTGATGGATCACCCGAAGGTGAGGAAGTCGAATATCGATCGAAACGGACAGACAACAGGGGAAACACCGATCGATTACTGCTCTTCGAGGGAGCCGTATCGTTCCTCGACAGTCGCACAGTACCGGGCGAGGAACTCCCCACGGGCGATAGTACCCGCCTCGATCTCCGTCAACAGATCCTCAAGTTCGTCGCGGTTTTGATGACAGAGCGCGCTATGACAGGACTTACAGAGGTATTCGAATGACTTCGCGTCGCGGTCCCACCGATCCCCGTGTTTGTCGTATTCACGGGCACCGGAGCGGGTGAGTGACCGCCCACAGGCGGGACAGGTGACCGAGTCGCGATCCCGACGGGAACGCCACATATCCGCATCAATCGGGGGGACATACTTATCCCTTCGGCTGGCCGGGTATCGCGGTCGGCTTCAGTTAGATTACGGATCGCGTGGTTTATGCGGGATGGCGGTCGATCCCAGAGCGAGAATGGAGATCGCATCGCGCCACCACCTCCGAAGCGACGCAGTCGACGACCTCGAAACGGCTCTCGAGGCGAAACTCGGCGTGACGCTGGCCGCCGACAATTACGAGTTGGTCGAACTCGCCGACGAGCCGTTCGACATCGTCCTCGTCGACGGCGAGCCTGCGGTCTTCTATGTCGACGGCGAACCGTTCCTCACCGTCAAGGGCGCAAACGAATATCCGCCACAGCGACGAGTCGTGACCGTCGACGCAGGGGCCGTCCAGTTCGTCAGCGACGGCGCCGACGTCATGCGCCCCGGGATCGTCGAGGCCGATCCGGCGATCGAGCCGGATAATCTGATCGTCATCGCCGAGGAGACCCACGGCAAGATACTCGCGATCGGACGGAGTCGCGTCAGCGGCGAGGAGATGACCGGTGAACAGGGCAAGGTCATCGATTCGATCCATCACGTCGGCGACGAACTGTTCGACTTTGATATCTGACCCGTCGTTTCAGTGTGGGCTTGCCAACCGGCGGACATGTCGAGTCTGACGTAAGAACTATGCCGTCACCGAACGCTTGATTGTCCATATGGGTCTCATGAGCAAAATCCTCGGTGATCAACGCCGTTCCACGGCCGACTACGTGGAACTTGATCTCGAGGACACCCAGACGCCACAGGACGCCCGAATGTTGGTCCACATCGCCGAGATCAACGACCGTGAAGACGTTATCGACATCAAGGACGCAGTGTACGACGGCGATCTCGTCGTCGCCGATATCACCCGACTGCGAACGGATGATTCGACGGTCGAACATATCATCGACGAACTCCGACAGGTCGCCCGCGAGGTCGACGGTGACATCGTCCAGAAAGGTGACGATCAGCTGATTATTACGCCGACGGGTGTCGGGATCAGTCGCGAAAAGCTCGGTCGGTAGTTCGGAGCGACTGTCCATCGCACCTCACAACGGCCACGGAGTGCGGCTATCGGGTCGGGAGATTTCGGGACGAAAACAGCGTTCGGGATGCTACCGTATCCTCAGACGCCGTCGGGCACTTCGGCGTCGTCTTCGACGGCGCGTTTCATCGATTCGCGACGGGATTTGGCATCGCGACCGGTCGCCTCAAGCAGGAACTCGTTTTTGAGATCGACCGCCTCCTCAGCGGCGTCGACGTTCCCCTCGGCGAGGACGTCCGCGGCAGGACGTTCCTCGAAGTCGACGATGATGGTGTCCTTCTTCGAACTGTAGCGGCCAGCGCCGATACGGACGCGTGCGAACACCGCGTTATCGGGGTCCTCGACGACGTATACTTCGTGGCCCTCTAGTTCCTCGGTCCCCGCGACCGGGCCGAAGTACTCCTCGATGCTTGCTTTCAAGTCGGGCATTCGGTCATCGAGATGCTCCCCTCGGCGCATCTTGTACTCCTTCATATGCGACTGGTAGTCACGTTGGCGGTTTACTTGTTTCGTAACAACACACCGGGATCGGTCTCACCCGAGACAGTTCAACTCGCTCGCTCCGTTCACTCCTTGAGGCCGGAGGCTTCGCCTCGAAACTGCTGACGTGGAACCGAGGCGTTGGGCTATACGAAGTGAAATGCCGGTCGATAACCCGTATCGGCGCTTAGGCGTCCGGTTCGCGCTCGGCGAGATAGCCGCGCCGACATTCCGGACAGATGTCGCCGGGGCGAAGAGAGGAATCGTCGGCGGCTGCCGAATACCCACACGACGGGCATACGAAGACCGTATCGGTCGCCGTCGATCGATGTCGACCGGTCGGAGCCGGTGTCGGCCCCTCGCTTTCGATGCCGGTACTGGGGTCGGGACCGGAAACCGGATCGGAGCCGGCTGCCGCCTCGACGTCCCGATTCGACGACTCGGGTGTCTCCTCGGTACCAGCGGATGGCTGCTGGGTCGGGTCAGATGGGGCGGGATCAGTCGCTGACTCTGGCTCCGTCTCCATCTCTGTCTCCGTCGATGCGGTCGGCTGAGCTGTGTCGGCGTCGATATCGGTCGACGCCTCGTCGTCGTCGGCGTCGATGAATTCCGCATCGTCGTCGGGTGCTTCGATCGTTCGATCACCGGAAACGACATCGTCCGCATCGACAGTGTCGGTCGTCGTCTCCTCTGGAGTAGTGTCGTCGGTCAGATCGGCGTCAGTCCCCTCGGTTTCATCGGTCCCTGACGGGGTGTTCGTCGGGGATGAGTCCGGCCCAGTCCGATCGACGGTAGGTGACTCGGCCATGGTCATGTCCGCCGATTCGCCCGTGTTCGTCGGCCCCTCAGTCTCGCCGGGGGCCGTCGCCGAAAATCCACCCTCCGGTTCGTCGGGTGCGTCCGGCCATGAGCGATCGCCGTCTGACGCGGACGCGTCGGATTCGGCTCCATCGGGCGTGGCGTGCTCATTTTCCGCATCGGGCCACTGATCGGGGGCGTCGACGGTCGGTGGATCGGTGTCCGACTCGGGCCACTCGCCGTGACCACGGCCCGGATCCGCATCTTCCTCCCCTTCCTCTTCAAGGATGACCCCATCATCCTCGGCAGCAGTAACGTCCTCGATCGTTTCGTCCCCGTCGCCTGTATCGGGAGTCACGCCTGTGACGGTGCTGCCGTTGTCCCCCGCCGTCGACACCGAGGTCGATGCCGAATCAGGGTCCGGATCCGATTCGGTGGTTGTCACCTCGGTATTCTCGCTGAGGGTACGCTGTTGGCCACAGCGGGAGCATTCTTTGTACTCACGAACGGTCACGACGACTTCGTCACCGCGTTCATCACGCTGGTGCTCGGTCTGTGGATCCCCAAAGTCGTGACCGAAGAGACACCTGATACCCATTAGCAGAGATATTTCCTGTGAGCAACAAAAAGCATACTGCTTGCCTCAGGGTTGTCGGCATGGATCCGAAGTTCGGTGTTGCCTCGACGGAGAGACGACCGGTCGGCGTCGCTGCAAAAAGGTAATACCCACCGGGGAATAGATCCGGATATGCCGGTCAAACGCGAGTACCGCGATCGGGACGCGGTCGAAGTCGCGGTGCTCGATGCACTTGTCGATCGTGGTGATGAGGGCATGACCGTGCTTGAGCTCCGAACAACGGTCGACGCATCGATCGACCGGATCGAGGTCGCACTCGGCGATCTCAAGAACGAGGGACTCATTACGGTCGAACAGACCGACGATCAGACCCTCATCAAACCCGCCGAGCATGTCGTACCCGAACCGGGCGAGACTGATCCGGAGCCATCGGTCCTGGATTGGCTTCGCGACCGGTTGCCGTTTCTCTCTCGGTGATGGTTGGATGCCATAATCGTCGCCAAGACGAATTTCAATATCAGGTGGATGCTGGGCATGTTAACCGGAAGCCGGGAGCTTATCCGCCGTGCTGTCCAATGCCGGAACAACATCGGGGCCGGCACGGCGGGGCCGGCGACGATCGATAGAGGAAGACACATGAACGAACTCCGGACGTTTCACGAGGAGCACGGAGCGACCTTCAGGACGATCGAGGGACGATCCGTCGTTGACGACTACGGCCGCCCCGAGCGAACTCACCGGGCGGTGCGCAACGGTGTCGGCGTGACGGAGATGCCATACGGCGTCATCGTCGTCGAGGGATCCGACCGCGTGAGCTACGTCGACAACGTCGTCACCAACGCGGTGCCCCACGAGGACGGAGCGGGTTGTTATGCGTTGATCCTCGATCCACAGGGACGCATCGAAACGGATTTCTACATCTACAACGCCAACGAGGGCGATCGTCTGCTGTTGTTTACCCCACCCGGACGAGCGGCGGCGGTAGCCGACGAGTGGGAGGTATTCATCGAGGACGTCGAGATTACTATCGCCAGCGACGAGTTCGCCGTCTTTGGCGTCCACGGGCCGAAGGCAACCGAGAAAATCGCAAGCGTTCTTAACAACACGGGGACGCCAGAACGATCGCTGTCGTTCGTCCGTGGCTCGCTCCGGGACCACGGCGTGACGGTCGTTCGGACCGACGATCTCACCGGCGAGGAAGGCTACGAGGTGATCTGTCGGATCGAGGTAGCCCGCGATGTGCTCGATTCGCTCGTCAATCACGGCCTGAACGCCGTCCCGTTCGGTCGCCGGAGCTGGGAGTCGCTTACCCTCGAGGCTGGCAGTCCACTGTTCGAAACCGAACTCGAAGGACAGATCCCCAACGTCGCCGGGGTACGCAACGCCCTTGACTTCGAGAAGGGGTGTTACGTCGGCCAGGAGATCGTCTCGAAGGTCGAAAACCGAGGACAACCAAGCCGTCGACTGGCCGGCCTCGCCGTCGCGGAACGGCCGACGACCGGGGCGGCCGTCTTCGCGGGCGACACGTCGGTTGGGGAGGTGACCCGATCGATCGACAGCCCGAGCCGTGAGCAACCGCTCGCGTTCGCCTACGTCAACTACGACACGGTACCCGGAGATATGACGGTCCGTATCGATGGGGACGACGTCGACGCGACGCTCGAGTCGCTGCCATTCGTCGAAGGGAGTTCCGTCTCCGGGCGACTCCCGACCTATCCGGAAGCCGAGCCCGATCCTGCCTGAGCACAGAACGGTTTACGGTGTGAGCCACCGTCTGAGGTGTTCGGCGGAGAAAAATGACGTCGGGCGGTCCATGTGGACTCCGATCTCACCGGAGAACACTCGCATGCCGAGGCGTTGGATGGGTCGCGGAAGGGAGTAACCCGCACGGATGAGATGGCCCAGCCGGATTTCCCGGCCTAAATCGGCGCGCCACGCCCGTTCATACTCGGCGAGCGTCGAAGGATCGGTCGGATCGATCGTCTCGGCGGCTCGATCAGCAGCGGTCATTCCATAGAGGATACCGCCGCCGGTGAAGGGCTTGGTCTGGCCGGCGGCGTCCCCCAACAGGAATCCCCGCTCGCTCGTAACCGTCTCAGCCGGCCCGATCGGGATGGCTCCCGAACACCGACGATCGATATCGGCGTCGTACTCCGCGGTGAACGAGTCGAACCGTTCGGGCACGTCCGCGCCGGGATCGGTGGCGAGGCCGTATTCGACCCCGCCATCACCCCGCGGGATCCGCCAGGCGAAAAAGCGCGGGACGGTCAGGTGAACGTCGACGAAGTCCTGGTGATCGGGATCGGGATCGAAGCCCAACACGCCGTGGAGCAGTTCATCGGGATCGGCAAGGCCAAGCTCCGATCGGACCCGTGAACGAGGGCCATCACAGCCGGCGACCAGCCGAGCGGTGACGGTCTCGGTGCCGTCGGGGCCACTAACAGTCACAGCGACACGATCACGCCGTTCCTCGACGGCAGTAACGGTGTGACCTTCCCGGACATCGGCGCCAGCGTCACGGGCGGCCCCGGCGAGGTGTTTGTCGAGACCGACCCGATCGATGGCGTTCGAGATCGGTGCCTCGCGGTAGAACGGATAACTTCGGCTCCCCGGACCGTCGAGGTGAAAGCGTGCGCCATGGATGGCGTTTTGGAAGAGCGCCTCGCGTGCCCCTTCAGGTACGTAGTCCCAGATGTCGAGGCTGACGTGACCCGAGCAGGCGAGTGGTTTGCCGATCTCGCCCTGCTCGAAGACGACGACGTCGTGGCCGCGTTCGGCGGCCTGTCGGGCGAACCGCGATCCCGCGGGGCCGGCGCCCACGACGACGAAGTCGTACATCATCCCTCGCTATCGGAGCGGTCGGTAAATACCTTCAGTTTCAGCCTCACGCCGGCGGTTCAGACGACGACCGCGAGTCCACGGGCCGTCTGGGACCGGAACCGGTCGGGCCATTCGATCGCAAGCTGCTCCCACGATCGGCCGGCGTCGGTCGTCCGAAAGAGACCGTGATTACAGAGAGCATAGAATTCATCGCCGGCAACGGCATCGAACACCGGCCTGACTAACCCATCCGGCTCCGGGAGCCCGTCCATCGCGAGTTGCCAGCCGTCGCCGTCCGACCGCCGGTAGACGCGGGCCGCGGCTCGGTCGGCATTGTGGGCGGTGCGAGCCCCGCTGGCCGCCGAAACCACAACCGTCTCGGGATCGTCGGGATCGACCGCCAGCCCCCAGACGTAGCGGTGCTCAAGACCCTCCTGTGGATACGTCCAGGTATCACCGCCGTCGTATGATTCGGCATAACCGTCGCCGGCGGCCGCATAAACCCGATCGGGCGCCTCGGGATGGGTCGCGAGCGTGTGGTTGTCCAGTCGGGCGCCTTTCGGCCGGTCCTGCCACGTCGTGCCGGCGTCGTCGGTCCGGACGAGTGCGCCGGCCTCGATCCCGACGTAGAGCCGATCGGCGACGTGAGGATCCGGTTCGATCCAACGGACGTGATGGGTGTGGGGGCGTGGCGGAAACGACCATTCATCGGTCGAGGAGAGCTCGACGAGTCCATCGCGGTGTGACCAAGTCTCGCCGCCGTCGGTCGACCGGTAGACACGGGACGGTTCAGTACCGGCCCAAAACACGTCACTGTCGTGGGGATCGACCGCGAGGGACATGACGGCCTCCTCAAGGACGTCCTCACCGACCCGATCCCACGTCTCGCCGCCGTCGA
>JBDGPX010000079.1:0-32477 GCA_042219475.1 Halobacteriales archaeon | reverse complement strand
CGTGGACGATAGATCCGGGACTGGAAGCATCACAACCCAGCAACCTACACGACCTAAATCCACGCCAACCACAATAATTTAATACCCTCCCCTACCTCTGGTTCACTTGCATCAACTGGACACGATCGCGGGGATATAATCCCGGAAACCGCCTACAATGGGTGTTTTCCGGTATATACGTCGGGGGGTGATCGGAGTTCCACTTGAAATAGGGGGGTTGCGAACGCACATCATGTCCGACAAACGACAGACGGACACCGGTTCGAATCCGGACGTCGAGGAGATCGGTCATCCGTCTGATTTCGACTCCGACGAATCCGAACGCGGCGAGGTCGAACTCGATGAGTTCGTCCTTGAGGAGTCATCAGCAGAGGCCGGTGACGGGCTGTTCGATGATCTCCTCAGTGGCGAACCGATCTTCGACAATAAAGAGGTGCTTCGTCCATCGTATACACCTGATCAACTGCCACACCGAAACGACCAGATCAACAACATGGCGACGATTCTGGTCGCCGCTCTCCGGGGGGAGACTCCGTCGAACATCCTCATCTACGGGAAGACAGGAACCGGCAAGACGGCGAGCGCGAAGTTCGTTTCGAAGGAACTCGAGGAGACGTCACAGCGCTATGAGGTTCCGTGTGACGTTCAGTATATCAACTGCGAAGTCACCGACACCAAATACCGGGTCCTCGCCCAGCTCGCGAACACTTTCATCGAACAGAATCAGACGTACATCACCGATCGACTTGAGGAACTAAGCACACTCATCGAGGATATCGAATCGGGGACCCGGAACCTAACGGAGACGCCGTTCGTTGATATCGACGAGATCCGCGACCGAATGCAGACGCTACGTGCCGATCGCGAGGAGATGGAGCCGGTCCCCATGACCGGATGGCCGACCGACCGGGTCTATAACACTTTCTTCGATGCTGTTGACTATCAGGAACGTGTGGTGGTGATCATGCTCGACGAGATCGATAAACTCGTCGAGAAATCCGGTGATGATACCCTGTATAATCTCTCGCGGATGAACTCCGAACTCGAGAATTCCCGGGTCTCGATCATGGGCATCTCCAACGATCTGAAATTCACCGATTTCCTCGATCCACGAGTCAAATCCAGTCTCGGCGAAGAAGAGATCGTCTTTCCGCCTTACGATGCCAATCAGCTGCGCGATATCCTCCAGCACCGCGCACAGGTTGCGTTCAAACCGGACGTGCTCTCGGATGATGTGATCCCGCTGTGTGCAGCCTTCGCGGCCCAGGAACACGGCGATGCCCGTCGAGCGCTTGATCTACTTCGTACCGCCGGTGAGCTCGCCGAACGGGAACAAACCGATCGCGTCCTCGAGGAACACGTCCGCCAGGCCCAGGAGAAAATCGAACTCGACCGCGTTGTCGAAGTCGTCCGAACCCTTCCGATGCAGTCGAAGCTCGTCCTCTTCGCAACCATCACCCTCGAGAAAAACGGTGTCCACAACATCAACACCGGCGAGGTCTACAACATCTACAAGCGGCTCTGCGAGGAGATCGATACCGACGTGCTCACCCAACGACGGGTGACCGATCTGATCAGCGAACTCGATATGCTCGGGATCGTCAACGCCGTCGTCGTCTCGAAGGGTCGATACGGCCGGACCAAAGAGATCAGCCTCTCGGTGCCGATCGAGGAAACCGAAGCCGTGCTCCTCTCGGATTCACGGCTCGGAGATATCGAGAACGCCCAGCCGTTCGTTCAAGCCCGGTTTGACAGCGGTGGCGACTCCTGATCGCTCTGTGATCGTTCGTGGTTTGGAAGTGCAGGGAGAAAGCCCCGTTCTTTGGCGTGGGGAGGATGTCAACTACGAGAGGGTAATCTATCCTTACCCGGTTTCCTCGCCGTTTTCTTGAACCATCGCTGGGGAATGGACATCGGCTTCGAGACCTACGTAGGTGAGATACAGCGTGATACCGACACTGATCATTACCAGTACGAACGTCAGGATCAAGAACGCATGAGCCGAAATCCCGAGTTGGAGTACGGTAAGTGCCATGTAATACCATAACATGGTAGTCCTTTTGAGGGATTCGACCGTTCAAATCACTGCAAGTGGATACGATGGATTGATTCGTGGTTACAGCGACGCGAACCCACTCACCATTTGTGGATGAAATGATAGAGTCCCGAACTGTAGCCTGATGTGCCCTAACATCGGAATTCGGACTTCGGCAGTCCCTCGGATCCAGGAGGGGCGGACGATGTCGGCGATGTTGCTCACCTGATCGTACTGGGAGTTCGCGTCGCCTTTGGTGATAAATCCGGCATGTGGTGCCGGACATTTGGGAACCGACTCGCAGTCGTCCCCTGAGAGACTGTCCGGATCGGCTTTCGAATACCAGTTTTCGCTCTCGTTGACCCAGAACCGTGCCCGATGGATAATCGGTGTACCCGTGGCTCCTTCGGGCTGAAAGACGATCACGTCACCATAGTCGCCGAACTTTCGGTAGTCGACGGTTTCGCCAGTCCGGTGGGTCACGACACCGACGCCGGGTGTCGCAAACGACGGTGCCAGCCGGGTTTCCTCCATGATGAACACGAGATCGCCGCGGTGCATGTGTGGGGTCATGCTTCCGCTTTCGACGGCGACCATGGGTGGCCAGACGCCGCTGATCCCGAAGAGCAAGAGGCCGACCAGCCCGACGATGAGAATACTGCTTAGGACCTCCCGGGTGAACTGCACGAATGTCTGGTCTGTCGTCCATATCCAATAGAGCCACGCGCGCAGATCGCGACGCTTCGGCGGCGATCCGTCGCCCGAGCTCATCAGTACATCCCACCTCAGAGGGACGGCGATATCAAGGTTCTGTCTTGCCGATCCCGTCGGACGAAACTCCATCCGTGTCGGGTGCCATTCACTGGTGGCAGCGAGCCGTGGCTTGATCATCGACGGTCGCTATCCTTTTCTACCCGTCGTACCTTCCACATCGGTGTGTCGCTCGATTCGGCGGTCCGGATCGTTCAGGAGCTGACCAGCCGCGGCTACAACGCCGACCGCGAGGCTGTGACGCTGCTCGCCCGGGCTGAAGACCCCGAACGGGCGATCGAACGGGCGATCGAACGAGCCCCACCTGACACGCTCACGTTGACGACTGATCATGTCCGTCCCGATGATGGTGCGGTTCCTACGGATAATACCTCTGGTTCAACTGGAGACCATTCGAGATCTAATCACAAGACAGAAACAGGATCTACAGCTGAAACGACAGGGGTCTCATCGACCGATAGATCGGTGTCCGGATCAACCCAACAAACCGTCTCGATCACGAACGATATGACCGGCCGATCCACCGGGACGGGGACCTACGAGGACTTCGTCTCGGTGTTTCGCGATCGCTACGAACAGTTGGCAGGGATGTTGCGCACGCGGGTTAACCGGCGTCCGACATCGGCAGTCGCCGAGATGGCAGGCGGTAGCGACGCCGCCATGATCGGGATGATCAACGATATCCGGTCGACGGCCAACGGACACTGGTTGATCGAACTCGAGGATTCGAAAGGGACCTTCCCCTGTTTGATCGTCAGCGACAAGGAGATCGCTGAGCTGGTGGATGAACTCCTTTTGGATGAAGTCATCGCCGTCGAGGGGACACTGGCGGACGATTCAGGCATTCTCTTCGTCGACTCGTTGCACTTTCCCGACATCCCCCGGACATACGAGCCCTCGACGGCCGATCGACACGTTCAGGCGGCGCTGATCTCGGATATCCACGTCGGGAGCGAGGAGTTCCTCGCCGAGGAGTGGAGCCGGTTCGCCGACTGGCTTCATTCACCCGAAGCCGAGGCGGTCGAATATCTCCTGATCGCCGGCGACATGGTCGAAGGTGTCGGCGTCTATCCCGACCAGGACGAAGAGCTCACGATCATCGACATCTACGAGCAATACGAAACGTTCGCCGAGCATCTCAAGGAGATACCCGGAGACTTGGAGATCGTCATGATCCCGGGCAACCACGACGCCGTCCGCCTTGCCGAGCCCCAGCCGGCCTTCGACGAGGAACTCCGCTCGATCATGCGTGCCCACGACGCCCAGTTTACGAGCAATCCATCGACGGTTACCATCGAGGGTGTCGACGTGCTCATGTATCACGGGGTCTCCCTCGATGAGGTCATCGCCGAACTCCCCGAGGCAAAAGCCAGCTACGACGAGCCCCACAAGGCGATGTACCAACTCCTGAAAAAGCGCCACGTCGCCCCACAGTACGGGGAACGGACCCGTCTAGCCCCGGAGAACCAGGATTACCTCGTGATCGACTCGGTCCCCGATATCTTTCACGCCGGTCACGTCCACAAACTCGGTTCCGGACGATATCATAACGTCACGGTGATCAACAGCGGCTGTTGGCAGGCCCAGACCGCTTTCCAGCGCAGCGTGAACATCGATCCCGATGCCGGGTATGCGCCGATCGTCGATCTCGATACGCTTGACGTGACGATCCGGAAGTTCGTCTGAGGCTGTGTTGATCGTGGCATGGATCTCCCGCACCATCCGCAGGGGAGACTGACGAGCGGATCAGTCGGGGATGAATCGATACCGGACCGTCGGTTCGTTCTCGAATCGCGGGCCGCCGCCGATTTCATCGAAGCCAGCGTTGGCCGCGGCCGTCCGAAGCGGGTCGTCGTCCTCACCGACGAGCAGCTCGACGGTCATCTGTTCCCGCCGGGCAAATCGGATCGGTTCTTCGAGAAGTCGTTCGTAGGTGCTCGGGTCACCGTCCAGTTGGGTGACGTATACGGTGTCCGGTCGTGCATCATAACTGACGAATGCCGATGGTGAGCCGTCGATTTCGAC
Source organism: Halobacteriales archaeon (assembly GCA_042219475.1). Lineage (GTDB taxonomy): Archaea > Halobacteriota > Halobacteria > Halobacteriales > Hikarchaeaceae > Chewarchaeum. The sequence goes on along the minus strand of JBDGPX010000079.1, from coordinate 27,646 downwards.
GACACGGACGGTCCGATCGTGGATGAGGTTCCGCAGGACATCGGTTGGTGTATCGACGAGTTGGCCGAGGGCCTCGGCATCGGCTTCGACGGCGTCCCGGACCTCCATACCGTTCCCCATGGTTCGTTCACACTTGATAGTGTTCCCGCCGCCACGGCAGGATCCTGAACTGGACCACGTCTGCTTCCGTTGTATTCCCGGGATTTATTCACGTCGTCGGGCGATCGGCGATCGATAATGGACGATTACGAGGATCGACGAGGATTGCAAGCAGTTATTCATCCGGGGAAGTTACCGCGGCCTATGTACGTCTCTCACACGCCGGAGGTGATCCGGTGCGCTTAATCGCGAAGTTCGGAGGCACCAGCCTGGCCGACGGTACACGTATCGACCGGGCGGCCGATTCGATCGCCGAAGTCGTCGAAGCGGGCCATGAACTCGCCGTCGTCGCGAGCGCAATGGGCTCGACGACCGACGACCTCCTCGATGAGATCCAATTCGAGGCCTCCGAAGAGGACCGTGCCGAAATCGTAAGCATGGGCGAGCGGACGAGCGTCCGTATGCTCAAAGCCGCCTTGGACGCTCGCGACATCGACGCCATCTTCCTCGAGCCCGGTCATGAGGATTGGCCGATCATCACCGACGAACATGGCGAAGTCGATGCCGAGGAAACCCACAAGCGCGCGGCGGCCCTCGCCGAACGCATGGACGGCGTCGTCCCGGTGATCGCCGGGTTCATCGCCGAGGACCACGATGGCAACGTCACGACCCTTGGTCGCGGGGGTTCGGACACGACTGCGGTCATGCTGGGCCGGGAGATGGACGCCGACGAGGTGGTCATCGTCACCGATGTCGAGGGCGTCATGACGGGTGATCCTCATGCCGTTGAAGGCGCACAGAACGTCGCGAAGATCACCGTCGACGAGCTACGTAATCTCTCCTTTCGTGGCGCGGAAGTCGTCGCCCCGAGCGCGTTAGCCTACAAGACCGACGATCTGACGGTTCGCGTCATTCACTACCAACACGGCGACCTCCTCACGGGCGGGACCGATATCGTCGGCCAGTTCGAGAACCTGATCGATCTCCGTGAGCAACCGCTTTCCTGTGTCACGGTGGCCGGCCGGGCGATCCGCAACCAACCGGGCATCCTCGCTGCGCTCTCGACGGCGCTTGCCGAGGACGATATCAACATCGATGGGACCTCAAGCGGGCTCGACAGCATCACCTTCTACGTCGACAAGACGGTCGCCGACCGGGCGGCGGAAATCCTCCACGAGGTCGTCGTCGATAGCGGGACCCTTTCGAGCGTCACTGTCGAGGACGACCTCGCGGTCATCCGTATCACGGGCAGTGGCCTCCCTAATCAACCCGATGTCATTGCCGCGGTGATCAACCCCCTTGCCGAGGCCCGTGTCGGCATCTGTGATTTCATCACGAGCGCTACCTCGGTCGGTGTCTACATCGACTGGGAAGATCGCGAGGAGGCACTCGATCTCATCCAGTCGGCGATCGACTGATCGTCATCGGGTCGTATCCGGATGTACTGCCGGTATCGGATCGGTGTTATCGGCCCTTGGCGAGCCGGTGGCCCGTTCGGTCCGGAAGCCCGGCCGCCCGAATCGCCTCCTGGACTGCATCGATGTCGTACTCGACGCGATGTTCGTCGACGCTTCGGACGTCGAGATCAATCACGGCGTAGGCCGCGCGCGGGTCGTTGTCCCGGGGCTGGCCGACGCTCCCCGGATTGACGATCAGTCCCTTCGAATAGATCTCGTGGTGTTGGACGTGCGTGTGGCCCAGGAGCAACAGCTCCTCATCGCCAAGGAGTTCCGGCCTGAACTCCGCCGGATAGGTGTAGTGATCCGGATCGTCGGGATGGCCATGGACGAGTGCGATCCGGCCGTCCGCGAGCGTCGTTTCGACCGGGAGCGCCTCGAGCCACGCCAGTTGCTCCTCCGAGAGGGTCTCCTTGGCGTGGCGGACGCCAGCCTGTGCCATCCGATTACCCCGGAAGTTCCGGTCCGACAGGACCATCCGGTCGTGATTGCCGAGGATCGTCGGGATATCCCGCTCCCGGATGATATCGATACATTCCCCGGGCCATGGGTTGTAGCCGACGACATCGCCGGCACAGACGATCAGATCGACCGTTGGCATGTCCTCGAGGACGGCCTCAAGTGCCACCGCGTTTGCATGAATATCAGAGATAGCCCCGATCCGCATGGTCGCTGCCCCTGTCTAACGCCCGTGGCGGTTTAGCTTATCGGGCTTGCGATCAGTTCCCGTTATCGATCGCCCACGTGATCACACTGTCCTTTCGCTCGACACCGGCGGCACAGACGGCGTGTTCGAACGCCATGTCGTAGGCCTCACTGGCGGCTTGCTCGGCGGTCGTCGCTTCGAAGCTCACCGGTTCCGGGGCGTCCCGCTCGTAGGTCGCGACTAGCGTCGGCTCCGTGACGGTCTCGATCAACAGCGCGTCTCGACGGACGATCCCGATCGACGCTGTCTCGCCGATCACGCCGGCGATTCGGGGGGTGTCGTAGTCGTCCTTCTCGTAATCGAGGGCCAGCAACGCCGATGCGAGTGCGTCTCGGGCCGGATAGCCCAGCGAGAGCTTCTCGGCGATCGGATCGACGTGGGTCCCATTACCGAGGACGGCCGTTGGAGCGGCGTTCCTCCCAGCCTCGACGGTCCGGAGACAGTTATACGAGATGTAGGGATTGTCGGTCTCGGGAGCGTCGGGCGTTGGGACGACCGTGAGCATCCCATCGCGCTCGATGATCCGTCGGTTCGGAAACGAGCGCGATGACACCCGATACGCGCCGACATTCGGCCCGACGATGATGAACCGACCGACGTACATACGCGTGGGTGAGACACCGACTGGTAAGGCCGTGTCGATCCACGGGATCTCCATCGATCGAACGATATGGTGTTCGATGGGTTTTATCCGTCGGGATTCGCGCCGGAGCCGCCGCGTTTCAACTGTACTTTGCTCTCGGCGACCTCGAATTCGACGGCTGCTTCCGCCCGTTTCTTGGCCGCCTGTAATCGATCGCGTGAGGGATCAACGACCGTCTCCTCGAAGTGGACGTTGACGAGTTCCTCGCGTTCACCGGTTTCGTCCCTGACTAAAACGATATACGTTCCTGATCCCACGCTCGGTCCATCCCTTGGTATATCAACTCGCGTGCCTCAGTATATTACTTTATCGTCGGTTCGATCGTTGTCCGTGGCAGAGTAACAATCTCCATCCACGATCGAGCATACTACACCCGGGCCCGATTCGGCCGCAGCTAGTCGTCCTCGCGGAGCTGGAACTCTCGTCGTTCGTAGATGTCGTTATCGGCCGTATCGTCTTTTGGCACGTAGCCGTAGGCTGTCCAATTGTCGTCGGGATAGACGTGGAGGGATTTGCTCCGAACGGGGCTATAGACGGCATGAATCTCACACTGCCGTGGATCGACGATAGCTGATTCACCGGGTTCGGTGATTTCCGAATCGATGAGATCGAAGGTGTATGCGTTCTCTCCAACCTGGGTCCGTTCTAAATCAGCCAGCATGAGGTGGCCGTCGACGAGCACCTCAAAACAGGGCCGACCATGGTGTTCGTGAGGCATCAGGGTATACTCCGGGGGCCACTCCATAAACCGGATGACGTGTTCGCCGGGATCGCCGATCACCTTCTCGCGGGTGTATTCGTCAGGGGCGGCGGGATCGGTCGTCACGTTCTCGAAGAAGCCGTCCTGCGTGATAGCTTCCTTGAGGAGATCCGGTCCCTCCTCGACGAAGACGTCGTCTCCCTGGTTGAGCAACTCGCCGAGTTCGTCGTACACCTCACGAACCAGGGGGTTCGGATCCCGTTGTGACGACTGCTGACTCATGTCTACGATCATTATGTTAACAAAGCCCAAAAAGAAGTTACGATATTTGCCGCTATCCCGGATCAGCGATATTACTCCATCAACGGCAGAAGTCACGTGTTTCACTACGGAAATCATCGATCCATGCAGTCCAGCGCGAAACGGAAGTTGCGGGCGAGATGTCGGCTCACGTCCGTATTGCCGCCAATACTGTCCGAAGCTGACTTAGGCCGTTTTCGACCAGAGCTCGCGGAAAATGTCGCCGGGAATTCGTGAGCGCGTCTTCGAGTGCGGCTGCGGCGTCCTCCTGGACACCAGCCCCATGTCCGCCGAGCACTCGTTCGGGTGTGAGATCACCGAGGGTGTCCCGCGGTGGATCGAGCCGTCGGAGCAACATCACCCCCAATCGTTCATCGTCGACACGGAGATATGGCGCTGTCCCTAAGGATTCGCCGACGAGCAATGTCTCGCCGTCGTAGAGGCTATATTCGAACCAATCGGCACCGAGAACAGTACTGATCGCGACTTCAATGAGCTCGTACTCCCCCAGCTGATCGCCGGGTTCGATCCACTCGATCGGGGCATCCAACTCGGCGGCGACATCCTCCATCGGAGCTGGGAGGAACACTGGGACATTATACCGATCGGCGAACACGTCGGCATCCCGCCGGTGTTGGTTCGAGAGGATGACGATGCCGGCGACTTCGCCGAATTCGGCGATCAACTCCTCGACCCCCGCTGCATCGACCGGATCAACGATCCATACTCCCTCATCTGTACGGAGCGCATGACTCGCCCGCCGCATGATTTCCTCGGGATGAGCGATCCATCCGACTCCATCCGTCCATCGATCGATCTCCCGATAGTCGGTCGCTGAGCCAGTCACCTTTGCAGGTGGCATGCTCAGGATGTCATCAGTTGCACGCAAAACGTTATCGACGTCACCAGTTCGACACGATCCGCACTGATCGCCCCGGTTGGTGGTCTCCTGTGTTGACGGGATTGATCCAGTTCGATAGCGGATACCTTCGTTTTCGGGCGGAGGTCGAGCGGTCGGCCGGGTGGGGCAACCGCCGACGGTGGCCGGGCGGGATTTCGACCGCAATCGTTTTGGTGTGGTTTTGCGTCCTATGGCCTGTTACGGAATCGGTGAGAGGCCGGCTCCGAAGGAGAAGGGGCGGTGTACGGGCGGGTGGTTCAGGCGGCGATGACACGGATTCCGAGGGGGCCTGCTTGACCGGGCCACAGCCCGATACGGGAGAGCAAACGAGCGTTTCACCGGGATGTTCCCGGTTTCTCCTGAGTGCGGGTTGGAACCTCGAACGCCACACGCGGCGGACATCCCGTGGTGGGATTCCACGTCCTTCAGGACCTGGAGGAGGTCAAATCTATATTCCCGATCTCAGAGGAAATAAACTAAGACGTCCACGTTTAGAACAGTACTTAGCGAGGATACACATCACCCTGCGATCTTTATTTGTGTGTCGAGTGTTCTCCCGACATGGCTGCGATCGGCTTCATCGGGCTCGGTGATATGGGTCAACCGATGGCGACCCATCTTGTGGATGCTGGTCATGATGTAACGGTCTTCGATGTCCGTGAGACGGCCATCGAGACGCTGACTGCCGCCGGGGCTACCGGCGCCGGTTCGGTGGCGGCGGTCGCTGAGGCTGCTGAGGTCGTCTTTCTCTCGCTGCCGACACCGGCAGAGGTCGAGGCCGTGGTCGAGGAGCTCGACTCGGCGTTCGATCCCGGTGACGTCCTCATCGATACGACGACGACGACACCGCAGACGACGGCGATGGTGGCCGACCGACTCGCGGACCGTGGCGTGGATGTGCTCGGAGCGCCCGTCAGTGGCGGCACGACGGGTGCCGAGAGCGGAACGCTGTCGATCATGATCGGTGGTGATCGGGCGGTGTACGAGGCTTGTGTATCACTGGTCGAATCTTTCGCCTCCGATGTCTTCCACGTCGGTCCCGCTCCCGGTCACGGTCACGCGATGAAACTGCTCAACAACTACCTCTCGTTTACAGGCCTGATCGCCGCCTCCGAAGCCACGTTGCTCGGCCAGCGGATCGGCCTCGATCTCGAAACGATGTGTACGGTGTTTACCGCCTCGAGCGGCCGGAACAGTGCGACCGAGGACAAACTCCCGAATTACGTTGCGACAGGCACCTACGACATGGGATTTCCACTCCGGCTGATGGAGAAGGACATTCGGCTGCTCGCGGAATTCAGCGAGAACAACGAGATGCCGCTGTTGCTTGCGACCGTCGTACGCCAGCTCGTCGGTTACGCTCGAACCCATGAGGGTGGTGACGCCGACATGACTCGGGTTTACGATTTCCTTGCGACGGTGACTGTCCGGGAGTGACGCCACTGAATCGACGCTTAGCAACGGCATCGACGATTTGGAGGGTCATCGTGGTTCCGACGAATTCTAAATCGATCCGCTCAGATCATATTTAAATCATGTATATATACACGCATTAGACTCTTACTGGCATGCCGATATCCACGTAACCGCCGGCGCATAGATAGTGCTCCCACACGCCGGTGTGGCACAAAGGAAAGGTACGCGCCGTCGAGAGAGACTGCCAGTCTGTCCAGGCCGAACATGACGGCGCGGTCCCACTCCGGTCGGGCAGGGAGAAGACCCAGATGATGTGATGGCATCAGCCCTTTTGATACCGTTGTGGGACAATCTAATTCATCGGGACGACCGGTAAAAACCTTATTTCTAGACATCCCAATATTATTCCTTCACCGATTATCATTTACGAACGGTGTTCGCTCACGGCTTTATTCCGGTCAAACGGGCCAAAATCCGGTCCTCAAGCAGGCGTTCAGTCGTCCGTGGGCGACAGCTCTGCCTGGGCGTCGGCCTGGCTTGCCCAGAGGTCGGCGTACTTGCCGCTTTCCCCGAGGAGGGTTTCGTGGCGACCTTCCTCGATGACTTTGCCGTCCTCCATGACGACGATCCGATCGGCATCCTGGATCGTCGAGAGTCGGTGGGCGATCACGAACGCGGTCCGATCGGCGATCAGCCGATCGAGGCTTTCTTGGATCAGATCCTCGGTTTCGGTGTCGACATCGCTTGTGGCCTCATCGAGAATGATGATTGCCGGATCGTTCAAAAGCGCCCGGGCGACCGAGAGCCGTTGGCGCTGGCCGCCCGAGAGTTTCACTCCCCGCTCACCGATCTGGGTCTCGTAGCCATCGAGCAGTTCGGTGATGAACTGATGAGCCTCGGCGGCTTTGGCCGCCTCGACGATGCGGTCGTCGAGTTCGTTGCCATCGAGGGTCGAGAGATCGCCGTAGCCGATGTTCTCCTCGACCGTGCCCGAGAAGAGATAGGGATCCTGCTCGACGACGCCGATGTGATCGCGTAATCCCTGGAGAGAATAGTCACGGACGTCCACGCCATCGACACGAACCGCGCCCGCGTCGACGTCGTGAAAGCGCGGCACGAGCTTTACGAGCGTGGATTTTCCGGCTCCAGTCTCGCCGGCGAGACCGATCGTCTCGCCCGGTTCGACCGTCAGCGTCACCCCGTCCACGACGACCTCCTCGTGGCCCTCATAGCTGAAGACCACGTCGTCGAAGGTCACATGTCCCTCGATTTCGCCGGGATCGGCGGCGTCGTCGGGTGTTTCGATCGTTGGTTCGTGTCCGAGCAGTCCGAACACCCGCTCGGCGCTCGATTTCGCGCGTTGATACCGGTTGGCCGTCCGGCCGATCCGGCGCATCGGTGCGTACATCCGACGGAGATAGAGGAAAAACACGGTGAAAGTCCCGGCGGTGATGGTATTCGGGATGGTCAGCGGCCCCAGCGTGAAGGTTCCCGAGACGATCATCGTCCCGCCGACGACCAGGACGCCGACAAAGGCGATCCCCGTGAACACCCGAATCGCGGCGAAAAACCCGCGGCGGAGCATGATCGCCTCGACCTGTTTGTCGTGGTAGGCCTGGCTCTGCTCGGCGACGCGCTCGCGTTCGTAGTCGTATCGATCGAAGGCCTTGATGACTTTCGCACCCCCGATGTTATTCTCCAGCCGGGAGTTGAGCCGGGCGACGATCTCCCGGATACTCTTGTATTTGGGCTCGATCCACGTGAGGAATTTCATGCTCGTGAGCCCGATGATCGGGACCGGCAACAGGACGATACCCGCCAGCGGCGGCGAATACGTATAGAGGACGATCGAGATCCCCCCTACCGTCGCCACTACCCGGATGATCTGGCGGATCTCCGTGCTAAGGAATTGTTCGAGCCGATTGATGTCGTTGTTCAGGATCGACATCGTGGCGCCGGTCTGGTGATTAGCGAAGAAATCCAACGAGAGGTGTTGCATGTGATCGTAGGTGTCGTTGCGGAGGTCGCGTTGGATCTTCTGGGCGGTCGACTGTAGGAGATATCGGGAGCCAAACCGTGTGATCGAGCGGATCACGTAGGCGATAACGGCGATGAGTGCGAGCCGGTGAAGCAACGCAAGCCGGGCCGTCTCCGTGGTCATCGGCTCGGCCGTGATGAGCCCGAGATCGGTGAGCAGTCCCGGGTCGGCCGACTGGTTGATGACGCGATCGATGGCTGCACCGACCACGATCGGCGGAACCAGCCGGGCCCCACGCGTCAGCAACGACGACCCGATACCCACTCCTAACCGCCCCCAGTAGATCCTGGCGTATCCGAGCAATCCCAGCATCGGATGGCCGTCGACCTCCTGTCGGACGTTCTCGAACCCGCCGGCGTCGTCCGACGACATGACCAGTACCACACGCTCATGGGGCGAAACGTCTGCGGTTCCCCGCGTAGGTTACCGGAACCGACCCCGGTATCGAACGGACCGACGGGGCTTTTCCCTCACCTTCCGTACTGACTGGCATGCACATCGCGATCATCCTATACGACGGATACGACCAACTGGACGCCATCGGCCCCTACGAGGTGTTCAATCACGCGGCGTCGATCGGTGCGGATCTTGAGGTCGGCCTCTATACGCTCGAACCACAGGAGATCGTGCGGTCAAGCCACGACCTCCGTGTCCAACCCGATGGGATACTGGATGAGCTCGACACGACCCCGGCGTTCGTCGTGATCCCGGGCGGCGGCTGGAGCTCCCGTGCGGAGGTCGGCACCTGGGGCGAAGCCGAACGTGGCGATATCCCCGCGGCGCTTGATCAGTTCTACGACGACGGGGCGGGTATTGCAACCGTGTGTACCGGCGGCATGCTCGCGGCCCGCGCTGGCATCACTGACGGCCGTCCGGCGATCACCCATCACAACGCCGTCGATGACCTCCGGGCGTCGGGGGCCGAAGTGATCGAGGCCCGCGTGGTCGATGACGGGGATCTCGTGACTGCCGGGGGCGTCACCGCCGGGATCGATCTCGCGCTGTATCTCCTCGAACGGGAGTTCGGTGCCGACATCGCCGAGGAGGTCGCGACCATCATGGAATACGAACGGACCGGTGAGGTCCACGTCGGTTAACAGCGGTCGGCCTCATCGTTCGGTATACTGATCGAATTGTGGTTCGATAGTGGGCGATTTCCTGTTCGGGGTTACGGCTGTTCGGCTTCGAACAGCCGGGCGCCACACGCCTCACAGGACACGGCGACGACATCGATCGACCGACAACAGGATTCGACGACTTCCTCGCCGACGGTCACTGGGGCATCACATGCCGGACACTGTTCGAGGAAGATCCGCAACCCGTTGAGGATACTGCCCTGGGACTGTACGTCGAGGGCTATCCACTCGTCGTTTCGCTCCCGGAGGGTGGTCGTTGCGGCTACGTCCGCGAGGAAGGCGGCGTGGGACTCCCATTGCCCCACGCGGCGTCCGTCATGTCGGGCGACGAACGCGTCGTCGAACTCCTCGAACGTCAGCTCGTCCGGATCGATATCGAAGATCGTCGCGAGGTCCACCCGCGTCGTGTCGTCCTCGCGTAGGTCGACGAGGTTATCGCGCCATCTCGCTCGGAACTCGTCGGTCAGACAGATATCGTCCTCGTTGACACACTCGGTTACTGCGCCGGTACGCTTCAGGAATTCCTCCACATCGACATCATTGACTGTCGTCTCCTGTCGAACAGACGGGTCTTTATCGAATCGCCGAAGCAACCACTCCGGGAAATACGTCTTCGTGAGCCACGGCGTCTTGGGGACGAGATATCCCCGGAGATAGATCATCCCGGCAAAGACTACAACGGCGACGCCGGTGACAAACGCCGCGGCGACGGCTCCATACGGGCGTGTGACCGTCCAGATCACGATCGCCCCGACGATCGCGAGCAAGACATTCACGGCCGTGCATGGAATACACCGGTTCTCGCCGGTATACTGTGGTTGACGGATCCTGTCAAGCGCGTTGGACGTGACCATCGCCGACTGTTGGGACCGCAACCAGTATGAAGGTTACTTCCTTTTTATCTGTTTAGTGACATATACTGGTTGAACTCCTCGTGAGACTTTTCGGTATTGGGCCCGTAGTGGTTGAATCCGTCTCGTGGGAGTCGGCGGAACATCCGTCGATGTGACGTCGTACGATATCGAACCGATCCACAACGGTTGCGTAGACCTGTTGTGCGCTGTCGACGGTCCGTCGTCTTCCCTATCGATGCTCATCGAGCGCCGTCTCATCGGGTTCACAGCCCCAGCCGGGTCCTGTGGGCAGTTGCAGTTTCCCGTCGCGGTATTCCGGGGTCGTGGTGAACAGGTCGTCGTCCCAGGGGAGGCGATCGATGTCGGTCTCCATGATACGCAGGTTAGGGACGGCGGCCGCCCAGTGGGCATTCATGAACGTTCCGAGGTGGCCATAGTAGTTGTGCGGTGCCACGTGTAGTTGGTGGGCGTCGACCATGGATGAGATCTTCGTGGTCTGCTGGATGCCGTTCCAGAGTGCATCGATGATGACCACGTCCATCGCCTGTTCACGCAGGAAGGGGAGGAACGACTCGTGGGGTACCACCGCTTCGCAGGAGGCGATAGGATGGGGGCTCTCCCGGCGGATGTCCGCCAGTGCTTCCGCGTTGGGCGAATCGATCTCGACCCAGAAGAGGTCGAAATCTTCGAGTTCCTGCAGCATGCGGATGTAGCCTTCCGGCTTCATGTTGTAGTTCAGGTCGAGGAGGATGTCCACCTCCGGACCGGCCCCTTCGCGGAAGGCTTCGAGATACTCCCGTTGTGCCTTCAGTTGATCGTCCTCGATGGTCAACGACGGATGGTGAGGGCTGCCGAAGCCCGGCGCCCATCCCGTCGGTTCATCGCCGCGGAAGTCGAAGATATTGGTCTTCAAAGCCGAAAACTGACTCTCACGCACCTCCTCGCCGAGGGCGGTCACGTCCTCCAGAGTGCGCACAGGTTCGTAATACTCCGGGCGAGTGATACGATAGCTGCCACAGTGCGACCAGTACACTGGAATCTCCTCGCGGACGGCCCCGCCCAGTAAATCAACGCAGGGAACGCCCATCGCCTTGGCCTTCGCGTCGAGCAGGGCGTTCTCGATGGCTCCGATGGCCATCGCTCCAACACCCGTGTAGGACTGGCGTACTTCGGGTATGAGGCGCGATCGGATCCCCTCGACCTCATTAACGGATTCACCCAATACCGTCGATGCCATGTCTTCAATGACCGTGGTGATGCCGGTAGCCCCCAGATTCTCGTCGTATTCGCTCCACCCGACGATGTCCTCCTCAGTGGTGATACGGACGAAATGATAGTTGCGCCAACCGGCATCGCAGTGCCGGGTCTCGACGGATTGAACCGTGCTCATCGTACCCCCAAAACTTACCAGAGAGTCATAATACGTTCTGTCCGTTCTCGTTACCGACGATGTGGCCGGTGCTTACAGTCGCTCTCCCATCACACCCCGGGTACGCAGTCCAGCAAGAGGAGGAACAGCGTCTCGGGGAACGTCCTGGACATAGTCCGACGTTTGAGTAAGGTGCCGTCGATTTGCGGCGATTTCGCCCTTGACTATGTGACTTATTGACACGGCCGTTCGTATCACAGTCGCTATGCCAGCGGAGTATTCAATCGATTATCGGCTCAGTGACCGAGATGCGAACATCCACAGCGCATGGGACAACAGCCTCGATCCCATCTTGACGGTCGAATCGGGTGATGTCGTACGGTTCGAATGTCGGGACGCCGGCAACGGTCAGATCGATGTTGATAGTACCGCCGCGGAGATCCTTGATATGAACCGTGACCCGATACACCCGCTGCAGAGGGCGATTAATTAGAGAGAAATACACCCGCTGCAGAGAGAAATAATAGATTAATCGACAGAGGGCGAATTAATCGATCCAGAATCTTGGCGGTGTATTGGCAATGTACTAAGATGATACGAAAGATCGTGTTGAGTCATCACTTACCACACGTAACATGTTGACATATAACATGTTATAATCAATATACTTGTACTCAACTTTGCACGTTGAAGTAGGGCCGTGACGTAGCCGATAGCAGGGACGGACGATGCCGATTACGGACTTCCCCGATGCTGACGTACAAAGCTGAGAATTGTATTTAATCAAAGACGTTATATGATAGAATAACTGAATACTGGTAACGACGCGGATATTCCAGTCGTCAGAAACACTGAGTAATCCATGCAGGAACAAGCCCGCACAACTGATGTTGACCAGGAGAACCCGAAGAAACCTGATTATGATCGCTTTGCCAGTTATGAGGATGGGAATGATGTCGTAATCTGTGATCGGAAAAACCCGAAGGCTTGGATCAAGTCGGATACAGTAACACAGACCGATCGTTGATCCGTTTGCCACCGTTCTTATTTGTATAAATCGCGAACTAACTCCGAATTATCGACAGTCCTTACAGACGTAGTTTTTATAATTATCCTTGTCACCCAAATCGGGTTCGATGACGTATGTGCCACACTCGATACACCATGTCCAGTACACCAACTGTTCGGTTTCAGCTTTCTGTCTTTGCGGTTGATCGGCGTAAATCTCGATGTGGCTATCGGTCACCTCGGTCACCTCGCCGTCAATCGATGCGTGATGGGTGTTGCTTATTCCGTCCGGCGATGGTGTGGCGATCATCTCGCCTTTGGTGACACGCTCGCCCGGCTCAACAATCGGCTGGCTTCGAGCCACGACCCCTTCGAACGCGGGATTCGTAATTAGTGGAATCCGCACATATCTCGGGGAAAGCGTTGTTGTCGGTTCGATTTCATGATCGCCAGCCCAATCCCGCGTCTCACGCATATCGATGCGATCATTGCCACGTTGATTTTTCTCGACAACCTCAGCATCAGCCACTAAGAGACAATTCGTTCGTTTGCGTATGCCAAATTCATCGGCCGATTTTTCGATTTTGAAACACCAGCCAGGGCCGCCATCGAGCAGATACTGGTCCTCACCAATCTCCGTGGCCGACAATCCGGCCGTCTTAAGCACCGCAGTCGCAGGAGTTCCTACCGGTGCCGAAATAAATCGATGGCGAGCGCCGTCGCCGTGAACATGAAGATACTTGTCTGTAACCGGCTCACCGTGTTCAATCGTCCGATAGACATTGTAGAGCGTTTCCGTGTTATGAACGATCCATCCGTAATCCATCGGAAGGTCTTGTCCGATGACGACATCGGCCACCAGCCGCAGAATGACGGTCTCCATGCCGTATTCGTAGCGATCGTCCGTATACGCGAAGACGACACCGGATTCTTCGTCAGGATTTAACGGAAGGTCGTCGGGGCCGTATATCGTTCCCTCCGTAGCGGTTTCTAGTTCACGCATCCACTGATCGCGGTCCTTCTCCTTTGCGCCGATGACGATCACCTCCAAAACAGAATCCAAGAGTGCATCGAAGAAAGACGCGAACTCGTCCGCATATTCTCGCCCCAACCACTTGTCCATATAGTAGTTCGGTTCACTCTCCTGATGATTCATGAGTAAGTAATCGACTTCGTCCAACCGTTCCCACTTCGGATATGATGGGAACCCAGCTCCACCCGCGCCTGAAACCCCTGCATTCCGGATCGTTGTTGCGATTTCAGCTCGCTCGACCTGGGACAGTTGTTCGATTCCGATACTCATAAATTATTATATTTTTTAATAACCCATAACTTTTCCGGGATTCATACCATATATAATAAGGCACCCCACGATCACTACGTGCGATACATCTTGCACGCCGTTTCTGACAACTTCTGAATAGGTTGACTCCATCGTGCAGGATTAGATAGATTGATTGAGAAATCCTGAAATTAATCTCATTTATTCTGCAATAGTCTGGGCTTTCTCCACTACCCACGCCGCCACCGCCACCACCAGCACCTTCGAATCCGCAACCACCTGCCGTCGATCCACTCCAACCGTCGCCGAATAAGACGAGGGCATTAAACAGGAGGATTCCATCGATACGGACTTCGGCCCAGGACTTCTCAGAACCAACGCCGAACGATGTGGCGAAAAGGGACGAGGAGGAACTAGTCCGGGGAGGCGGTGACCTGCGGAAGTTTGAATCCTTACGTTATCTTGGACCGCCGCCTTTATTTCTACCATCACCGACGAGTTTGCCGCTATCCGTGTTGATCTTCTACATGCTGAGTCTCGCCGAGGAAGTCGCCACTATCATCGAGGACGAGCGCGCCGGGGAGGTCTACGTCACTTAGAAACCATCCGTCACTTGCGTCCTGTGCGGCCAAAGAGCCTTGTCGGTCCCCCACGCAGGCGGTGGCGGTGCCCGGTTGTGACACAAAACACACTCAGAGCACGATTCGAGAACGACGAGGTGAGCATCGGGACGCGGATGCAACACCAGTGGCCCGGCTTACTGGAGATCATCGGCCAGACGGACGCCTTCGACTACGTCGAATTCCTCGCGGAGTATGCACCCTACGACCTCCGGGACCTCGAGAACATGGCACGCACGGCCGAGCTGTCGGGCCTCTCGATGATGATCAAGATCGACGCCGAATCCCGTGGCTTCGTCGCCCAGCGATCGATGGCTGCTGGCATCCAGAACCTGCTGTTCGCGGACGTGCGGACCGTCGAGGACGCCCGCGAGGCCGTGGCCGCCGTCCGTCCCGAGCCGGAGTGGGACAACGGCGTCCGGTCGGATCGCCGCAACGGATACGTCGGCGGCTACGCATCCCCCGAGGAAGTCGTCGAGTGGTGTGAGGACGCCGTCATCGCGATCATGGTCGAAAAGGACGAAACCGTCGACAATCTCGAAGCGATTCTTTCGATCGACGAGATCGATATGGTCCAGTTCGGTCCCGCCGATTACTCCCTCAGCATCGGCAAGCCGGGCGTCTATGACGCTCCGGAGGTCAAAGAGGCCGAACGAACGACCATCGCGACTGCCCTGAACATGGACGTCGCACCCCGTGTTGAGATCAACTCCCCCGAGGAGGCCGAGGCGTACGTCGATCAGGGCGTTCGGGACTTCAGCTTACACACCGATACGAGCATTCTTTACGAGTGGTACTCGGAGTACGGCGACGCGTTGGCCGAAGAGGTGGGTGATCTCTCCCGATAGCCGGATGTCCCGGTGCGGTCGGCGGCCCTCTCCCGATCCTTGGGATTGACTGCCGATTCCGGTTATTCCCTAAACGAGGGCGACACGCACTCTTCCGGGAGTGGTTTGCCCATGCGCTGCTCGTAGGCCTCGGGGTTGAGGACGTTTTCGGGTGGCTCGTCGTGTTTCACCGCGAGGATCGATTCGGCCATGATACGTCGCATTCGGCGGATACCGTCTTTGGTCGGCCCGGCGATGTGGGGTGTCACCTGGATATCACCGATGTCGAGCAACGGGTTCCCTTCGGCGTCGGATTCGTCCTCGAAGACGTCGATCGCGGCACCGGCGATTCTGTCCTCGCGGAGGGCGTGCGCTAGCTGCTCGTCCGGATAGATCCCACCCCGCGAGGTGTTGACGAGAAATGCCGAGTCCTTCATCCGCTCGAAGTCCGTAGCGCCGAGCATGTGGTGGGTTTCTTCGGTGAGGGGGACATGGATTGTGACGATATCCGATGTCGCAAGCAGGGTCTCGCGATCGACTCGTTCGATGCCGAGTTCGGCGGCTCGTTCCGGCGACATGTACGGATCGTAGACCTGCGTTTCGAGGCCATCCTCTCGAAACGACACCAGATTCTCGTGTACCTTGCTCCCGATGAGGCCCATCCCGATGAATCCGAGCGTGGCGTTTTGCAGTTCGAATCCATACTCGACCTGCTCGCGACCAGCCCACCCCTCCGTCCGGAGGGCATGCTCGTGTGCGGGGATGTTGTGGGCACACGAGAGGATCATCTGGGTTGCCGCCTGGGCGGCCGAGGCCGTCGGCCCTCGGGGAGCGTGGGTGGCGATCACTCCGTGCTCGGTCATCGCATCGAGATCGAAGTTGTCGTAGCCAGCGCCGGAGCGGGCGGCGATCTTCAGTGTGGTCACATCCGACAGCGACGCCGCCGTCAGTTGGTGGCTGTACGAACAGTACGCATCGGCACCCTGGAGGTCTTCTGGCTGGAGCTCCGGTCCCCGATCGTCGGCCAGAAAGCTGATCTCGACCTCCGGATCGTCGAAGAGAGGCTCGAACCCAGGGATGACATCCTCGCCAGGACCTCTGCTGTCCCGTTCGATGGTGACGTGAAAGGTCATGCTGATGATGGATCCCGTCATGTGTTACCAAACCGGTTTCGATTTCGAGCGTATTGACCCTGCTTCGGCAGCGTGCCTGTGATATTCACGACCGAGCAGATCGGTGGATGCTCAATGACGAGCACAGTTAGTGAACTACCCCGCCCTACTCAGCCGCTGGCGCGGCTTCGGTGAGGACGGGGCTTCCGTGTTTTCGCGTTGGATTTTCTGTTTCTACGACGGTGTTTGCAAGCAGCGCATCACGATGATTCCTGCCCGCAGAGACGCCAGTCTCCACAGACGTTGATTCGGACTGTCTCAGCCCTAACTCATCGCTCACAGCGGGACAGTGGAGACATCCACCCGCTTTATAACGGTGGGAGCAAGTGCGTCACTCTGTACGTTCGACGATAGACTTTGGTCTGGTAGGTTGGGTCTGTTGACGCGCGGCTCAGGACTCGACGACACGGTGTTCGGGCCGGAGCATCCCATCCTCGACGACGATTTCGCCGTCCTTGATCACATACGAGCGCTCGGCCTCCTCGATGATTGCCCACTGCGATGAGGGTGCGTCGAGGACGATCAGATCCGCACGTGCTCCCTCCTCGATGCCGTAGCCGTCGAGATCGAGTACACGTGCGCCTTCGCGAGTGATCACTTCCCAGATCAGATCCATACCCGGGTTCGTTGTATACCAGCGGTACGCTTGGTCGCGGTCACGGTCGCCCGTGAGCTTGAACAGCTCGATGTGGGCGGCGTGGAGGGTGTCACCCTCGCCGTGTGGACTGATGTAGTCGCGGTGGTTGTCAGTGCCATGTCCGAGCGCGACACCGGACTCGACGAGCCGCCTAATCGGCATCTGAGTCCGCGTGCTGCTGTAGCAGGTGTCGAGCTTGAGGTCGACCTCATTCATCATCTCGATGAGCTCGTCGAGGCGCCACCCGGGGAGATGCGCCAGTGAGAAGCTATGGCTCGCGGTGACTCGCCCCTCGTAGCCGTACTCCTCAGCCTTTTCACAGAGACGTTCGATGGTGAACGCCCCTAACGTGCCGCTGTCTTGGATGTGGGCGTCGATGTCGACGTCGTATTCGGACGCGACATCGAACCAGACGTCGAGAGTCCCATCGATATCACGGTTCCGGGAGGCGGGGTCGGCTCCGCCCACGAGGATCGACTTGCCCGAGGGATCGTGTTCCAACCCGATCTCGATGGCCTCGCGGAGCAGGTCCTCGGTGCGCTCGCCGTTGAGGACCCCATGGGCGGACATCGGCACCAGCTGGACATCCACGAGGTCCTCGGTGCGTTCGATCGCCCGTACTAGCGCCCGGATGTTCCCGTTTTCGGTGGGATGGTCGATCGAGACGTGGCTCCGGATGTAGGTTGTCCCCGCCTCGACGGCGCGCTGGATATCCCGCACAGCCTGCTCTTCAATCTCCTCGAGCGAAGTCCGGTCATGGTAGCGATCGAAGAAGTCGTTGAACTTGGCGACAGTGATGGGTTCTTCGTTCTCGATCGGGACGCGCTCGCCACAGACAGAACACACCCGGTCGAGATGCATGTGGCAGTCGACGAACCCTGGCGAGACGAAATTTCCGTCGGCGTCGATCTCTTCGTCGCCCTCACCCACCGAGTCGGCGACTCGCGCGATCCGGCCGTCGTCGATGGCGATCCCGACGAGATCGTCCGAACCGTCGAGGCTCGCGTTTCTAATGACGATGTCGTGTGTCATGATCCTGAGTAGTGCTCATCTGGTTTGACGGTCCCGGGATTAAGTCTATGGGACGCGCTTCCCGGCGCCGATCCGGCTCGAACTCGCTACAGTTGGACCGTCCGGTACGGAACGCGCGGCCGATTCACACGGGTGGTCGAGACAATCGTGGCGGGGTATGGATAACTCAGGTGAGGTCGGGACCGATCACAACTCTAACTCAACCGTGTGCCAGTACTCTCTGTTCGGCGAGCGAGCGGAAGCAGGGTGGACGGATCACATAAACGCCCTGACTTGGACTGACGCACCAATCGAACCCGGGACTGGGTGTTGTGGGACTTCACACGACCTGATCGTTCGCCTCAGGATGACGGATCGTAGCAAACTGCTATTGCTCGCATAGACGCACGAATTGAGCCTGCTCCGGTGACTCGATGAACTGCTGGGCGTTACAATCGCCAGAAAAGAATCGGTCGTTCCGACATCGTGGACCGGGACTTCCCGGACCGTCTGTTCACCATTCTCGCAGTTAGTCGGGAAGTTCCTCGACCAGGAAGACGCGTGCTGGTGCACCCTCGCCGCGAGCGAGCTTGATGGGAACGACCCAGGTAACGAACTCGTCGGGGAGTCCCTCAAGATCCGCGACGTTCTCGACGATGACCTTCCCGTTCTCACAGAGCGTGAAGTGGTTGGGATATTCGTGACCGGTGTCGATCGGGGTATCGGTGATGAGCCCTCGACAGTCCATATCGACGACGTACTGCGAAACCTCCGGCGCGTAATAGGGATTCTTGAGATAATAGTCGGTGTCATAGATGTGGTCGTCCGCCCATCCAGTGTGAACGAAGAGGTACTCGCCAGGATCCGGGTCTCGGGGGAGTCCGGCCCGGATGGTATCGAGGCTGAGTTCTTCACCCGCTGTAGCGGCGTCACGGATATCGGCTCGGACCGTCGGACGGATGAGTGTCTCTAGTTCGAGATCGCCGATGTATGCGCCATCCGGATCGAAGTGAAAGGGCGCATCGACGTGCGTGCCCACGTGGATGGTTGAGGTGATGTAGTCGCTCTCGTAGCCGTCGGTCTCGTCGTTTCGACGGACCCCGCCCTGTCGAAAACTCGGGAGACCGGGGGGAACGATGGTGTTCTCGTCGACAGGTATGCTCAGATCGCGGAATCGCATACCTACCCCCCCGGAGCCGGTAGATAAAAATCCCCTTCCGGGAACGCCGCGTACCGTTCACTTCACGAAGAGACGGAAGGAGCTGGGTCCTATCAAATCGATCAGCGTTCCGTCGTGTCAGCGACATACGCTACTGACTGTCGTCGATACTGAGACGTTGTTCTCTTCCAGTCTCCTCGAGGAGTCAGTCCCCGAATTGACCGCTACCGGTCAGTTAGCTGGCCTCTGATCTGATCAATCACGTATCTGGCCTCCTCATCCGATAGCGAAAACGGGTTGATCGAGAGTTGACCATCCAACGCCCGATCGGCACCGAGGACGATACGCGGTCGTTCCTCGCGAAGCCCTTCGGCGAGCGCTACCGCGTCAAGCCCTGTGGCGTCGGGATCGATCTTGAGGACGACCTCCGGGATTACTTCTGACCTGTGGTTCGCGGCCGACACCTCTGACTCGATGTCAGGGGTGACAGACGCCTCGACCCCGGAAATTCCGGTTACTCCCTCACATATCATCATGGCCCGGTCAAGCAACGTCTCGTGGAGCTCCTGTTCGTCCTCCTCAAGGTAGCATTCGAGCGCTCGCAACAGACCGACGAGTTCCTCGGTTCCGACTTTAAATCCGCGGCCGATCCCGAGCCGCGGGATGCCGGTCGGTGACGTGTCACCAAACAGCGATTCGGGTGGATCCCAGACCGTATCGGTGACATCCCAGTCAAGCTGTTGACAGGCGACCGATCGAATGAGATCGGCTCGGCCGGCGAGTATCCCTGTCGCCTGTGGGCCTCTGATCGCTTTCCCACCACTGAAGGCCACCAGATCGGCGCCGGCATCGATGTAACGTCGGAGGTTTTCTTTCGGCGGGAGGGTGGCTGCTCCATCGACGATCACGGGCACGTCGTTGTCGTGGGCGATTTCGACAACCATCTCCAAGGGCAGTTGTGTGGCCTGCTTCGGAAGGTGTGCGATCGCGGCCGTCCGATCGGAAATAGCGTCCTCGATCTCCCAGGGATGGACGTTCGTGGCTGCAACGCCCAGGGTGTGATCGTTGTTGCCGATTTCGACGATTGTTCCACCGCCGACGTGAAACGCCCGATCGTAACAGTTGCGCTGTGATCGTGGGAGAACGATCTCGTTCGGAGCGTCTCCCGTTTTCGGCAGTCGGGCCATCCTGCCGAGGTCGTCGCCGGCGATGCAGGCGGCGGTGGCAAGTGTCAGTGCCGCGCTCGCCCCAGTCGTCACATAGCCGGCCTCGGCACCGGTCGCCTCGCTGATCCGCTCGGATGCCTTGGCCTGGAGCTCGGAAATGTGTGCGCCGGATCTTGCGGCCGCCCGCATGGCGTCGGCTGCTTCCGGACGCATTCGGGGTCCGCCGACGCGGGTTTTCGTTCCGACGGCGTTGATGACGGTCGGTACGTTGAACTCCGAATAAATCGTCGTGTCGTTGGTCATGGTGTGCTAGGAGGTGAATGGGATTCACCTACCCTGCCTGAAAGGGGGCTCCGTGGATAGGTGATATTACTGGAGATGCGGGTCACATGTAACTTATCGCTCATACCGTTGTTTTCGGCGTTTGGATTTACTGGTGATCTCTCTGTCCTGTTGATGTATTCCAACAAAATTTAATCGGTTAGAGAGCCTTAAAACGCCGATCTATTCCTGAGAATCGATCTAGCTTCCACCGCCAGTGCGCTGTCATTGAGCATCGCTTGATGTGTCAGGACCGACTCGGACAGTTCCAGTGAGACCAAGCCACCAACAGCGACCTCGGACCCGACCGAGTCAGCAACCACGGAAGCGACGCCGACACCGACAGCACTAACGGACGCGATACGGACAGAAGTTGAGCAAGCCGATCATCGCGTGGGTGACTATGAGCTGTCGGTGCAGTTTCCGTGTGGCGATCACGAAGGAACTGATCTCGAACACGATCCGAGTGAGACCGTGCTCAGCGAGGATGACAAGGAGCTATTCCACGATCGGGCGCGAAATCTCGAACTCTGATAACGTCCTGTCTTCAGCTATATCAGCGAAATCAAACGGAACGTCGAGCATCGAGCTCGGCGCCGCCTCATGCTGTCCGCGATACACACACGGTTGTAAGGATACGAACCTCGGAGGTAATAGTCCGGGGAGGATTCGAACCTCCGTCGAAGCCCCCAGAAGGCTTCAGGATTGGCCACTACCCTACCGGACTGCGGACGAAAGTTGGCGGAGTTCCTACTTATCCTTGTTGGAACCGTCCTTGTGTGTCTATGCTAATGGATCGGTTTGTTCGGTTTACTGCCATTCCATGGGATGATCTCCAAAAAGATAATTGATCAGACAGAAAAGTTATATAATAATCAATATATAGCAGACGTAGTTTGATCAATAGAATTCACTAAAATATTTTTTAGCTAACATATTTACGATAGTAGGCCTGAATACTGATATGGAACGCACCCACCAGACGCGTGCTGAAACACCTCCAGCGCGGGCTACTGGTTGGCGGCCACTGTATGAGACCGACCCGGTGACGCCGACTCGACCGACGGCGTCGACCGGGGATGACGTCAGTGAGACCGGGACGACGATCGTCGCCCTGCAAGCCGCGGATACCGTCGTACTTGCGGCCGACCGACGGGCGAGTCTCGGTGGCCGTTTCGTAACCAGTAAACGGGTTCGGAAAATCGAGGACGTCCATCCGACGGCGGCGCTTGCTCTCTCCGGGGCTGTCGGCCATATTCAGCAATTCACCCGTACGCTCCGGGCCGAGGCGGCACTCTACGAACAGCGCCGCGACGACCGGATGAGTATCGACGCTCTCTCGACGCTTGCGGGCAACGTCCTCGGAGGGATGCCCCTGTACGTCACGCCGTTGCTCGGTGGTATCGACGAGGACGGCACTCACGTGATCACCCTTGACGGTGGCGGCGGTGTCCTCTCGGACGCCTATGCTGCCGGTGGCAGCGGGATGCAGGTCGCCTACGGCGTCCTTGAACGCCAGTATGAGGCCGACCTCTCCGTTGAGGAGGCACGGTCGGTGGCGGCCCGCGCGATCGATGGCGCGACCGAACGTGACACCGCCAGCGGTAACGGACTCACGGTGGCGACGATCACGGACCGCGGTGTCGATACCGACGAATACGACGCCATCGAGGCGGTGGTCTGATGCAGGGCAATGATCAGCAGGCCTACGATCGGGGAATCACTATTTTCTCACCCGACGGACGGCTCTATCAGGTTGAATACGCCCGCGAGGCCGTCGAACAGGGCGCTCCGGCGGTCGGTGTTCGGGCTGCCGACGGTGTCGTTTTAGCGGCCCACACACCGCGACGATCGTCGTTGATCGAGGACCGAAGCATCGAGAAGCTTCACTCCGTCGACGATCACGTCACGGTCGCCAGTGCCGGGTCACGCCGCGGATGCCCGTCGGTTGATCGACATCATCCGCCGGGCCGCACAAGGTGAACGCCTGCGCTATGGCGAGCCAGCGAGCGTCGAGACTCTCGCAACGACGGTCGCCGATCATATCCAGGAACACACCCAGACCGGCGGCGCACGGCCGTACGGGACCGCGTTACTCGTGGCCGGCTACGACGAGGAACCGCGACTGTTCGAGGTGGATCCGTCGGGATCAATGGACGAGTGGCAAGCCGACGCTGTTGGCCGGGGGACTGACGAGCTGATCGCCCACTTCGAGGACCATTACGAGCCGGCGGTGATGACCGAGGACGCCCTCGGGCTCGCGATCGACGCGCTGGGATCGGTTGTTGAGGAGCTGACCGCCGATGATGTCGATGCCGGCATCGTCGGATCCGACGGGTACAGGACTGTCGATCCCGATCGCGTGGCCGCTCTGTTCGACGAGGCTGAATAAGGACCGTTAACTCGCGGATCCGCCGTGGTCACCGGTGAACGTCCCCTCGAGGACGGCCTCGGCGGCCCGGCGGCCGGCCGGCATCAGCACGTACCCGTCTGGTCGTTGGCGGATGAAGTGACCGCTGAGCTGGCGGAGATGATAGGCGAATCCGGCGGAACTATCGGCCTTGACGGCCGACTGCAGCGTCGAGAACGATAGCGGCGTCTCCCCGGTACGCTCGGCGCGTAATAGCTCGAGCAATACCGCGATGCGGAGTTCATTGGCCAGCGTCTGGAAGGCCTCGCTCGGGGCGAGTTCGTCCTCGCTTGACGGGGTGATCTGCCCATCATATTCAGCCACCGCAACGCCCGGCGATACCGAAGGCTGGCCGGATTCCTCCCGACGACCGCCGTCGCTGTCGGCGGGCTCGTTCATCCTTCTTCACTCAGGCGTCGATCCTGAAAAACATCGTGACAGCGGCAGCGATCGCGGGCTCTCGAACCGTCCGGTTAATACGTCGGATGGGCGCCAGTGGTTCTCAGAATGGATAATTTGGGGCATACCTTCTTTTACTTCCTCCCCTCAGTATCACTTACCCCGTCGGAGGTCGCCCACGTGGACGTGGCGATCAAGTATCCGGCGCGCCCACCGCCCGGGGCGGTAATACCGGGGGTCAGCCTCCTACCATTACTGTCATACTGTGTGCCGCCCGTCCCGATTTCGGGGCGGCATTATTTTAGGGAAACAGCTAACGGTCAGCCTCGTGGATGGAGCGGCATGGACGTCACCGTTCTCGGATCGGCGAATCCTTGCCCCCAGCCCGAACGGGCTGGGACCGGATTGGCGGTCGAAATCGCGGACGATACGCTCTTGGTCGACACTGGCCCGCTCACCTCCTATCGGCTGATCGAGGCCGGCTTTGACTTCACAGCGATCGAGGATGTCTTTTACACCCACCACCACATGGATCACAATGTCGATTTCTTCCACTTCGCGTTGATGTCGTGGTATATGGGCCGGGACGCACTGACGTTGTACGGCCCGACGGGGACCCAAGACCTCGTCGATGGATTGCTGACGGCCTTCGATCGACATATCGAGGATACGGCACAGTGGCGCCACCGCGGTACTGAGGGTCTCACCGATATCACGGTCGTCGATGTCGAGGACGGATTCGAGTACCGAGGCGATGGCTGGACGGTGACGGCCTGCCCGACGGATCACGCGTATGCACTCGACGTGTTTGCCTACCGCTTTGAGGAGACGGCGACCGGCGAGACGGTTGCTTTCTCTGGGGATACCACGCCGCTTGATCGGATCGTCGACTTCGTCACGGATATCGATCTCTTGATCCACGAGTGTAACATCCAGGGTGCCGAGGAGACACCTCTCAAACGCGGCGAGGCTCACGATCGGTATTTCGAAGCGCCATACGCGGCGTATTTCGACTGGGTGCTCGGAGAGACGACTCAGGATGAACTCGATGACCAACTCCATACCGCCCCGGAGGAAGCCGGCCGGATCGCCGAGCGCGCCGGTGTCGAGACACTCGTCCTCACCCACCTCAATGCGAGACGGAATCCATCTGACATCGCCGCCGCAGCTAACGAGGTTTTCTCGGGAGATGTCCGGGTGGCATCGGACCTCACCACCTACTGATCGGCCTCGGTAGCTGAGTGTACTCAGCGGTGTTGTTCGGTGGGGTAGTCGGTGGATCTATTCGGCCACGCTTCTATCGGGATAACGACAGGAATGGGATCGATACGACAGACCAACCTATATGTGGTCACTCGCCGGCGGGATCGATGACTGTCTCGGCTGGCTCCGTCGTCGAACATCATCTCCGTCAGCTCGATCAGGCGACGTTGGCGGCGTTCGTGGCCGAACTGTGGTCGGCGCGGGGCTATGAGACTCGTATCGAGGACGAGGAGCCGCTGGTGATCGCGACCAAGGTGGGACGGTCGACGGTGCTGTATCCGGTGGTTACGGGTCGATTCGATACTGCCACGCCTTCCCTCCCCGACCGTTCGATCGACGGCGTCGTTGCCCCTCGGACTGATCGCCAGGTCCCCCGTATCGTCGAACGCACAAACGCCGAGTTATTCGACGCGGCGGCGATCCGGGAGATGCTGTGGTACGCCGTTGACCGCCCGACGCGGCGAACGCTTTGCACCCGTTATCTCGGCGGTCCACCCGAGAATCTCCAACCGTCGGTGCGGATCCGCGTCCGTGAACGCGCGAGAGCACTCGGATCCTCGGCGGCGGTGGTCTCGATCATCAGTTTAGTCCTTCTCGGTGCTATCATCGGCGGGATTGCCGATGTCGGCCAACCGCCGACTGCCGATTCGTCACCAGAGACACCGCCTGGAACCGAGGCACCGATCACGGGGACGGACAGCACCCCTACCGAGACATCAGATCAGTCATCGTCGCTGTGGAACGTCCCGGTGCCTGGCGTAACTGAGGACGGAATCACGAATCTCTCGGCGCTCGCCACCGCACACGAACAGTCGTTAGCTAACCGATCGTATACGCTGTGGCTGGATGTCTACCGACCACGGGACGGTCGGATGAACGCCTCACGCGTCCAGCGGGATATCGACATCGCGGTCGAGGACGGCCAGTATCGATTGGATCTATCCATCGAGGAAGTCGAATCGGGATCGCGACGATCCGTCCGGACGGTGTACTACGACGGTAGTGCCTGGTACACAGCCAATACGACCGGGGACAACGTTACATACAGCCACACCGACTCATTCGTCTCGTCACCGGCCCTCGAATACAACCCGTTCGTTCTCGAACGTTCGCTCGTCCTGAAGTATCTCTCGACCCCGCGGACTGAGACTGCCGGCCGGGTCGTCGATGGGGATCGGACCTATTATCGGATCGTCGGGCACGGACCGCCGTCAGGGTTCAGCCAGGTCTGGGGCTATACCGCCGTCGCAACGGTCACCCGCGATGGGTTCGTCATCTCGCTTCGAATCGAGTACACGAAGATCGCCGACACCGGGACCTACGAGGTTCGCTTTACCGCCACCTACGACCGCCTCGACGATACTACGGTCGATGCGCCGGCGTGGTACACTCAGCGGTATGCCAATACGACCAACGGGACGAGTGGGCTGGATTCATCCATCGAGCGCCCCGCCAGCGATCAGGTGAGATCATGACCGATCGGTCACCACTGACCGGTATCGCTGCCGGGCGTGGCGTTGATGCCTGTTTCGATCATATCGATGACTGATGGCGACGACCTGTGCGCTCTGTCGGCGACAGTTCCCGACCGAGCGTATCGATGATCCCCAGCTCATCCAGGAACACCACCTCGTGCCCGAACGCCGGGCCGAAAGTCCAACCGTGCTGCTCTGTCGTCCCTGTCACAAACAGATTCACGCGCTGTTCACAAACGATGAATTACGGTCCGACTACGACACGATCGAGGCGCTTCGTGACGCCGACCGGCTCGCCGAGTATCTCGCCTGGATTCGCGGAACGGACAAACTCGATATCGACGTCGAGACGAGTCATCACGTCCGCGACCGGCGATGATCGTCGATCGTCCCCCAGTTCGATCGCCTGGTCTTCCCCATCAAGCGACACGGGCGTAACGGATAAATATCCGATTTGGTCATAGACACATATACGGGGTGAGTACCCGGCATGCCGGTAGTCCCACATTATCCCTCGGACGAACCGGATGAGGAGGAAAACGCCCCGAACGAGGATGACCTCATCGAGGACATCCTCGGTAGCGGCGATCCGGGGCCGACGGTTCCGCTGACGACCTCTCCCTGTCGCGTGCCGTCGTAATGGTCCTGGATCGCTAGCTGATCCGTTCCCGGGGTGTCCCTCGTTTTTATTGCCACCCGTTGCCGGCAGAGAGTCACCCAACTCGGTACTCGACTCGATTCCACCAGTCACTGGAGTGAGGATGTCGGTTGAGTGAGATTCAACCTAACCGATAGAACATCCCAGTGACTGCCCACCGGTTCACGAACCGTCGTATCGCGTCACGACGTCCTCGATGGCATCGGCCCCGAATTCGACGGCCTCGGTCGGGATCCGTTCGTCGGCGGCGTGGGCGAGATCGAGCAGATCGAACGCCTCGGGGAGTTTCATCGGCGTGTAGCCATACGACTGGATGCCGATCCGGGCGAGATGCCGGCCGTCGGTTGCTCCCGAGAGCATATAGGGGATGGCTTTCCCCTCGGGATCGGCATCCTCGAGGACACCCCCGAGGAGATCGAACAGACCGGTATCGGTCTCGGCCGGGAATTCGTTGTAGTACAGCGGTTCGAGTTCGACATCTATCTCGTCGGGGATGATCGCCCGGAGTTCGCGTTCGATGTCCTCGTCGGTCTGGCCGGGGATTAGCCGACAGTCCATCGTCAGCTCCACCGACGCCGGGATGACGTTGACCTTCTCGCCGGTGTTGATCACCGTCGGG
>JBDGPX010000085.1:0-34034 GCA_042219475.1 Halobacteriales archaeon | reverse complement strand
GACAGCAGTAGTACGGCCAAGCGAACGCGCTTCCTCCAACCCCTTAGGGGGTGAGTTTCCGCGCTGTTCAATCTATGAACCGACGAACTAAACGTTCTCCTCTCCCCTGCGACTAGTCTCACCGAGATCTATATTGCATGAATTATTCCTATGACACTACCGGCAAATTCGCGGACATAACCGGGCGATTACGTAGTCACGGGGCTGTCACTACCGTTGGAGCTGGTCTATTCACGGATCACCGTCTTGTTAAGATGTATTTGGTTGTCAGGGTATGATCGTGGCGGGCGTTTCGGCGGCTTGAATGACCGTCCGTGCCGCGCTTCCGAGGATCATCCGTCCGACAGCTCCAGTGCCATGATGGCCCATCACGACATGGTCGTAGTCCTCTTCTTCGACGATTTCGAGGATGTCTTTCCCGACTGCATTCGCGTATCGTGGATCGGACATGGCGAAGTCGGTCACGATCTCAGGATCGTCTAAGACATCCGCCTCCGCAAGGATCGACCGAGCTCGATCCATGATCGTTTCGGTCGTCTCGCCCTCGTAGTCAGTAAAGTGGACGACATGGAGGTCACCGCTGTACCGTTGGACGAAACCGGTAGCGAACCGCAGTGCCCGGTAACTACAGTCCGATCCGTCGATAGGAACGAGTACTTTCATCTGTGTATATGTAGGTAGTCCGTGGACATCGGTAATCAATCATACCGATACAGTACCACTAAGACTGATCGTGCTGAAAGATCGAATGGATCAACCCAACAGGTAGCGCAACCACTGGTTATTTTCCACGATCGACAAGGATTCGATATGACGATCCAATCCGAAAATCCGTCCGGAGTCGATGGCACCCAGGCCAAACAACAGCGCTACGTAGACGACGTCAGCTACCAATCGTTTCGTGGACATGCTCAGTCATCTCAACCACTCAGAGAACGCCGAGAACGGACATAAATCCGCCGGACAATTTTCGCACACTGGAGAACTGCATGCCATACCGCCGCATAGTACTCAGCTCCGCTGATCATTCCACCGGTTAACGATGAGTTGTATCCGTGGTGGCGGTAGTTGACTGTACTCAGGAACGATCGAATTCCGAGACGCCGATCGCTACACAGTCACGGCGGGGATCAGGGCCCCCGTGGTATGCTCCATCCCGATACATGAGGTTGTTGGCACTCCCGATCGGCTCGGGATCGGTCTCCCAGCGATGACCAAGTTTCCCCAATTGCTCTCGAACATCCGCTGAAATCGACCGTTCCCACGCAATCGGTTCACAATGGTCGGTCGTAATCCGTGGAGCTTCGACGGCGTCATCGATCGGCAGCCCGTACTCCACAACGTTGAGGATGACCTGCGCGGTCGTCTGGGGAATCGTCACGCCCCCCGGTGATCCGGCAGTAAAGAAGGGGTCGCCGTCCCTTAGCACGATCGTCGGACTAGTCGAACTCAACGGCCGTTTCCCGCCTTCGACCTGATTTGGGCCGCCCGGTTCGGCGTCGAACAGGGACATGTAGTTATTTAACAGAAAGCCATGTCCAGGCACCATGATCCCCGAACCCATTCTCTTGTTGATCGATGAGGTCACAGCAACGACGTTCCCGTCCGCATCCCCCACGACGAAATGGGTCGTCGATTCATCTCCTGGCGGTGACGTTGAGCCGATCCTGGTTGTGGATGCTGCGTCACCGATCATCCCCGCGGAGACACAGTCACCTTCCCGATACTCGGCAATCGTTCCATCGAGACTGATTTCGTCGGCTCGCTCATCGATGAACGCTTCGTCCAACAAAGCATCGAGGGGTGGATCCACGAACTCTGGGTCACCGAGATACTCGGCCCGATCCGCCCACGCAAGCCCCGTGGCCTCCGCGAAGAGGTGGTGTTTCTCCCAGGACTGGTGACCGTATTGTTCGCCGATATCAAAGCGTTCGAGCGTCTTGAGGATGCGTGGAAGGAGAAAGCCACCCGTTATTGCGAGCTGTGGGTTGTAGAGTTCAAGTCCACGGTATTCCGCACACAACGGGTCATTGTGTCTGACTGAATACTCCCTGAGATCGCTCGGTTGCAGGTGGCCACCGTGATCGCCGACGGTTTCAGCGATCGCTTCGGCGATCGCATCGTCGTGGAGTCCAGCGGCCTTCCGTTCCTGGATCCGTTCGAACGTCGCCGCGAGATCCGGTTGAACGAGGAGTTCACCCGCCGAAAGCGGCTCGCCATCGCGGCCAAAAACAACCCGGGCGGCCGGATTGAACCGTTTCCAGCTGTCGGCGATCGCTTCGGCGAGATGCACATCGACGACGATCCCGCCCCGAGCGAGATCGATCGCCGGCGTCAACAGCTCCGCCCACGGACGCTCGCCGAATCGATCGTGTGCTTCCACCAATCCTTTCACAGCCCCGGGGACGGCGACGGCTGATCCGCTATCCGTCATCACATCGTCATCAACGGGGTCGCCGTCGGTATCGAGGAACAGCTCGGGCGTGACGGCACTCGGCGCCCGGGGAAAGAAGTCGATACTGTAGACAGTTTCATCGTCGGCAGCATAGTAGACAAGCGACCCGCCACCACCGATGCCAACCGACATCGGGTTGACCACGTTGATAGCGAAATGGGTCGCGACAGCCGCATCGATCGCCGTCCCGCCGCGTCGCAGGACATCAGCGCCGATCCGGGAGGAGTGGATGTGTCGCGAAACGACCATGCCGTAACGCCCAGTAGGAGCCATTGATAGGGACCGTTGCACACCAGCCGGCTTGAAGATTGCCACGCGGCTGCCGAAACAGTCTGTGGTGATCGATCGATCCCGCAACCAGGAGCGGATCACCCAGCGTCCGATTCGGGCTTCGGATGGGTCAACAACAACAGCTCATCGGCAGTCCGTGCCAAACAGATCGGACTCGTCGGAGCCGTGTCGAACGTCACCGTCTGATTTTCGGTGACGAAGAGCCGTTCGAACGCGCGACCGCACGACGGACAGGTATACGTGTCTCGGTTCAGCAGCTGCCAGGTATCGCTGTCCTGTTTGAGCAGTTTGAGGCCGTCCCGATGGTCGTGGACATCGAATCCATCCGTGATGTCAAGCGGTTGCACACCCGGAAGTAGACGGGGAGGGCTAAGAAACGAACGGCGGCCGTTTCACCTCTCGACGGCGCCGTCAGTAATGAGGGAGATGGCCGCTCGTTCGCTGAGATCGCGCAACCGATCCGTCGGAACGTCAAGATCGGCGGCAACGTCAGTATGATCGATCGACGCCAGCTCATCGATCGAACGGACTCCGACGCGTTGTAATTCCCTCGCTTCCGGTTCATCAATGGCATCGAACTCAAGGAGTTGATCGGCGGACGGTTCCGTTTCGGGGCCAGATGCAGCGTCATCGGCGGCTGTGGGTGGTGCCTGTCGTCGATCCTCCCGCGACCCGTCATTCGCTGACTCGCCTTTGCCCGGAAACGTCGTTTCGCTTCGCTCGGTGGTGACCTGACCTTTGGACACTCGCGCGAGAGCCTCATCCCACGAATCCGTGGATGGGTTTTCTTGGCGCTCTCGGAGTGTTGCATCGATTCCGACCCAGCCACATCGCACGCAGTTCGACGCCTCTCGACCCCTGAGCGTGTAGTTCTCAACCGGCCCATCACACCTGGGGCAGCCCATAGTTAATGTGAGTCGGTTATTGTCTTCATTCTTTATCCTGCTCAGATAAGGATCGATGGGATCGATAGTAATACTACGGTGTCGCTCACCATGCTCAGAACCATCGTGTCGGCTGGCGACCGCGATCAAATTGTCGCCGTTCGTACCCCTCAGGACTGTTCCCCCACTACTTCCTGGGAATGGGGATTGATGCCTTCGATCTGGCGGGCGATCGTTGCGTAGACACCGGTCATATCGGTCACCTCAGCCTCCGGCCCGAAGATCGATCCATGGGCTCTGAGCGAGCGTTGGATCGCCGCCCGATGGCGGATCTCATAGATCGGGCATTTATCGCCGAAATTGTCTTCGACCCACCGTTCGATCCGTTTCTGTTCGTTATCGAGGGGATAGTTGACGTCCGATAGCAGGATCGCCCGGATCCGGACACCGGCTTGTCTGGTCTGTTCGAGCTCGACGATGTGATCCACCAATGACTTCACAGCGTACACGGAGGCCTCAGAGACCTCCATCGGGACGAACACGTCCTTGATATCAGCGATAACGGAATCGGTGTACTCGGTCTGTGAAGGCGGCATATCGGCGATCACGAAGTCGTAGTGATCTCTGGCGACAGCGTTGAGAACACGACCCGCTGCGCCGGCCTCCGGCGTGATTCTCCCCAATCCCTCATCGGCGGGGATCACGTCGAATTCCCGATGTTCGTGGATCAAGCGATCCCGATCAGTGCCTGCTGGCTGTTCGAGAGATGCGCTCAATCCCGCCGATCCGGCCCGATAGGCATCCCTGAATCCGAGGGTGATGCTCAAATAGCCCTGTGGATCGAAATCGATCACCAACACACGGTGGTCCCGTGCGGCTAGGGCTCCGGCGATATTGACGGTATTCGTCGTCTTCCCGACACCGCCTTTCTGGTTGGCCAGCGCGATCGCAAACATCCGCTTGGCATGGTCACTCGTCCAATCGATAATACCATTTTCGCTGCCAGCGACCATCGACCGGTCAATACGGTGAGATATCAGAGTAGCGGACGTCCGATGTGCCTTCAGCAGCCATTAGTTGGACCATCTCGAATGTCCTATAGTGTACGACCAGCCTGCGATTCCCGTCGGGACAGTCCGATGGTCCATGACCAACCGGGCTCGTTCCCGCAATTTGACGTCCTGCTTTCTTTGCGCGTGCTTCAACGTAATAATCGACCGTCGATTGTTTGATATCGACGAAACGGTCGGGATCAAACATACTGGGATACCGCCCGGTTTCAGGGATAAAGCCGAGGGCTGACCGGTGCGAAGCCTAACGCCCACTCACGATGATGTGGTTGAGCTGGCTAACTACCAGACTTCTTCGAGAACGCGCATGATATTGCCGCCCGTGACTTTCGCGATGTCCTCGTCCGTGTAGCCCTCCTTGATCAGCCACCGGACAATGTTATGCCACGATTCGGTCGGGTTCTCCATCCCCCGGACATAGTCGATGTCCCGTTCGACCCAATCGGGATATTTCGAGTAATCCTTGCCCATGAACTGATGAATCCCGACGTGATCGCCGTAGGTCGAATCCGGGCCAAACGAGACGTGATCGATGCCGACGAGGTCCTTGATATACTCGAAGTGATCCATCACCGACTCGATCGAGTGAATCGGGTGATCTGGCGACGCCGTGTTGTGCGGGGCAGCCTGTACCCCGATCACACCGCCCGTATCGGCGACGGCCTCGAGGACTTCATCCGGATCCAGTCGGCTGATATCGAGCAGGGATTTCGCGCCGTTATGCGAGAGCATCACCGGATCGTCGCTGACACCACAGACATCGAGCGTCGTCTGATCGGAGGCGTGGCTTGGATCGATGAGGATACCGAGTTTGTTCATCCGGTCGACGGCTTCTGTGCCGAATTTTGTAAGCCCGCCATCGGCGTGTTCGTCACGCCCGCCGGTACCGAGCGCGTTTGACTCCGCATAGGTGATGCCTAACGACCGGACGCCGAGGCCATAGAGGACGTCGATCCGGTCGATCTCGTTTTCGATCATCATACACCCCTCGATCGACGGGATGATGGCGACTTTGCCTTCCTCATGGGCGCGTTCGATGTCCTCGATCGAACTCCCGCGGATCACGAAGTCCTGCTTGGCGAGGTCCGATGCCCGCATCCCCAGGTCGTGGACGACTTCCGACCACTTCCAGCCCGACGAGGAGTGTTGTCGAAGCAGGCCATCGAGGTGCCAGTCGAAGACGGCATCGAGATTCGATTGGGCCAACCCCTGGTAGGCAGTCCAGGTGCGTCCCTGTCGGGAGTGTTCGATGATCCGATCGAAGACGCTGGGGAAGTAAAACGCGTGTTCATGCAGGGAGATGATGGTGTTCTCGGCTGAGAACTGATCGGCCCGGGACTCCTCTTCGGCCGATAACGGCACTTCATAGGGTTCATCGTGGGAGTGAATCGTCTCGGGGAATTCGAACGCGTCATAGTCGGTCCCTTCCTCGAGGTATTCGAAAGATTCGTAGCCGTCGTACTGTTTGTCGAGACCCATATCTCCTGAGAATCATTGCGTCCATCAAAGAAGTTATGCGATCGGATGGAGCGATCTCCACACGGGAGACCGCCCGGCAATCGGATCGGTCCGGCGATGACCCATATAGCTATTGAGACGGCGGTTGGTTATCCGTGATATGTCCACCAACGAGGACTCGATCAGTATCGCCGCTGCCGGCGATGCCATGATCACACGGAAGGTGTCGTCGTTCGATCACGATCGGTTTGATCGGCTAGTCGAGACGATCCGCGAGGCCGATGCGTCGATGATCAATCTGGAAGTGCTCCTGCATGATTTCGAGGGATATCCGGCGGCAAACGGGCCAGGGACCTACATGCGTGCCCCCCCATGGACTGCCGATGAGTTGACGTGGTGTGGGTTCGATCTGTTCGCCGCCGCGACGAACCACACGATAGACTACTCCCATGGCGGAATGGAAGCGACGATGCGGGAACTCGATGACCGGAACATTCCCTACGCCGGGCTGGGTCACAA
This sequence comes from Halobacteriales archaeon, assembly GCA_042219475.1. Taxonomy (GTDB): domain Archaea; phylum Halobacteriota; class Halobacteria; order Halobacteriales; family Hikarchaeaceae; genus Chewarchaeum. The sequence continues at coordinate 27,357 of JBDGPX010000085.1, read as the reverse complement.
TCTCGCCGAGGCCCGGGAACCCGCCTATGTCGACACCCCCGGGGGTCGAGTGGCCCTCGTGGCGGCCTGTTCAACGATTACGACCGGTTCCGTTGCCGGTGAACAGCGTCGGGACCTCCAGGGCCGACCGGGGCTTTCACCATTACGCTTCGATACCCGCTACGTGGTCCCGGAGGAACACTACGAGCAGTTGCGAACGATCAGTGAGGGCCTCGGGCTCGAGGCGTTGAAAAAGCAAATGGCCGGGCTTGGATTCCCGCTCACTGATCCGGACGAGGATCTCTTCCGGTTTCTGCATGTCGGCGGTAGCGGACACCCGGGAATCGAAATCGGCGACGAGTTTGCCGTCTATCGTGAACCGAACGAGCGGGATCTCGATGCGATTCGTCGGGAAATCGACCGTGCGGATCGACAGGCCGACTGGGTGATCGCGAGCTTACACGCCCATGAGGGACGAGGACCCCGATCGACCGATCAAACGAACGCGGCGTTTATCAAGGAGTTCGCCCGGACCTGTATCGATGCCGGCGCGGACCTGTTCGCCGGTCATGGATCACATACCGTTCGTGGGATCGAGCTCTATGATGATAAACCGATCTTCTACAGTCTGGGGAACTTTATCGCACAGAACGAAACCGTCACCCGATTGCCGGCGGAGATGTATGACCAGTACGGATTTGATCAGGATGCGACCCCGCCGGATATCTATGACTGGCGACTGACCGCCGAGGATGGATCGCCGAGTGGATTTCTCGCCGATAGCATGTACTGGGAGAGTGTTCTCCCGGTCTGTGAATATACTGGCGGACAACTGGATCACGTGAAGTTATATCCATTGGATCTGCTCTTCGACGAGCCGCGACCGCGTCGTGGCCGACCGATCATCGCGGAGGGGGCGGCTGCGAACGCGATCTTCGATGATCTCAGAGACCTCTCAACGCCGTACGGAACGGATATAGAGGTGGATGATGGGATCGGGATCATAACACCGTAACCCAAAATCATGAGGGCAGCTCCCCATCCGCATTTCATTCAGTATGGGGTATCGGTAGAATTACTTTGTGTTACCGAGTAGCATGCATATGGTTGATATCGCGTATTTGATGCCGGGTGCAGGGCTCGATGTCGTCGATGCCGATCGTCGAGACCGAATACGGACCGAGATGGATCGCCGAGAAGGGATCGCCAACGAACTCACACCCGCACATGTCGATGTAACGGTCGAGAAGGCGATCGGACCGGGACCTTCGAGCATCGAAAGCGCCGTCGAAGAAGAGTGGTGTACGGTCGGCCTGATGAAAGGCGCATGGCGGATCCGGGATGACTACGATGCAATCGTCATTGGCTGCTTTGGAGATCCAGGTATCGATGCGCTCCGTGAATTGGTCGAGGTTCCGGTAGTTGGACCGGCGGAAACGACGATCCGAACGGCCGCGCAGATCGCTGATCGATTTACCTGGCTGACGATCCTCGAAGAGCTTGAAACGGCGAGTTGGAAACAGGCCCACGAACACCATTTGGCTCAGAAATGTACGAGCGTCCGATCGGTTGATGCGCCGGTATTGGAGATCGATCACGAGGACAATGCGTTGGTTGAACGCATGATCGAAACCGGAAAGACCGCAGTCGAAGAGGACGGCGCCCAAGCCCTGTTCCCGGGATGTATGAGCCTCTCGTTCATGCAGGTCCACGATGAGATACAGGGGCGTGTCGGGGTCCCGTTCCTCGATCCGGCGACCCTTGCCCTAGAACAGGCTGATACCTGGGCACGTCACGGAGTGGCTCAGAGCAAGGACGCCTATCCGTCCCCGAAGCTTGAGAAGCTCGATATGCTACTGGGGGATGCGAAACCGGCACCGGCGGATGACTAACTGATCGAGTTTCCGATCATATCGGCCACTTCGTTATCATTCGCTTTGCTCTTGGGAGGCGAAGCATCGATCTGGAGAATACGGAACGGAGACAGATCGGAGAAAGGACTATCCTGTCCGCTCGTGGCTTAGTAACCAATGATCGAAACAGCACATATCACGGGGGAAGACATCCCACTGGCGATGGATTTCCCGACCTCGTACGACGGCGATAGTGGCACACAACATGTGTTCCTCCGATTGGACACCCCACACAACAGCGGATACGGGGAAGGATCAGCGCTCCAGAACTTCACTGGTGAAACCACCGCGACGATGAGACATATCGTCGAAGACGTCTTCGCGCCGGAAATCGTCGGACGACCGGTTGCTGAGGCGCTCGCTACCTTCCGGAGACAGGCCGACCGTCTTCCGGGCCATCCCGCAGCGAAAACCTGTGTCGAGACGGCATTATTGGATCTCAAAGCCAAGGAGTTGAACGTCCCGCTGAACGAACTCCTCGGCATCCCCCGCCGTGATGAGATCCCACTGGCATTCCCGTCAGGGGCGCTGCCGGCAGAAACGGTGGCAACGAACGTCGCTGACGCCTATGATGAGGGATTCCGGTCATTCAAAATCAAGGCCGATGGAACACTCTCGGATGATGTCGCCCGGATCAACGCAGTCACTGACGAACTCGCCGATCGAGCGGACCCCTCGGAAGTATACGTTCGGGTAGATGCCAATACAGGCTGGGAGACGTATGAACGAGCGAAGCGAGCCATTGATCGGATGGACCGTCTGGCATACGTCGAATACTTCGAGCAACCAGTTGCAACTGGTGCGACAGAGGATCTCCGGGCACTTCGGACGAATTTGGGTGTTCCTGTCTTTGCCGATGAAGCGGTTCACCAGCTCGACGACGTGCGCGAACTCACCCAGTCGCCATCAGCGGTGAGTGGATTTTGCGCGAAACTGGCAAAGACTGGTTCACCGACGGGGATTCGAACGATCGGGGAGATGGTTGGGTCCGATGTCCCGATCACCCTAGTTAGTGCGTTCGAAACGTCACTCGGAATGGCAGTAAACCTCCATCTCGCCTCCGTGCTCCCGCGGCTTTCGTCGGCGGCGGAGCTCGGGGCGGACTGGCTGGCCGTCGATCCCGTCACTAGATCGATCGCCACCGAACCGGTGGTCTCAGTCCCTGAGCACGCAGGGATCGGTGTGGAGCTCGCTGATTCGCTGTTCGAGCAACAGACAGTCGTGGAAACGTAACTTAGCATCACGGGGAGATTCAGTGATGCTTCGTTGTGGCGTCGCAGGAGGCGATCCGACTTTATGGGTGTAGATAAGAACAACTTGTCATGTCTGATCGGTCAGCCTGGATCATCGTTCTTCTCCTTATTACAGTCACAGGCTGTCAGGGCATAACGGAAATCACCGGTCCACCGCGAACCGAAACACCAACTGCAGAGAGGGTAGCCGCACCGGGGATCGCAAACGATGGAACGGTCGATCCATCCCAGGTCGTTGATGCACATGAGACTTCCTTAACCAACCGATCATATACGCTCCGAGAACGGCTCGTCGTTACCTATGCAAACGGGTCAAAACGCGGCGTTCGAACGACGGTACAACGAATCGGACCACAGAAGGAACGGTTCCTGTATGAGATGAATCAAACGGGCGAATTCCCGTGGAGTGTTCCCCCATACCCGGATATGGAAGCATGGTCGGATGGAAACCGGACGTATGTACGACTCATACAATACGATGAGGTGGAATACTCCGTAACCAAGGCTGATCGGGCTCCGATCCGTAGCAACATCTTCGATACCCCATTCATCATCCGACGGTATCTGAGTGCTGTCAATCGAACGACGGTTAAGCCGACCACCAAGGATGGATGGCAGTCGTATGAAGTGAGCTGGAATGCAACGAATTCATCCGCTGGATTCTCGATAAGAATGCTGGTTAATTCCTTTGGACTCATCTATCGGTTTGAGGTGGCTTATGCAGTCAATAGTGCGCAGTGGGACGGAAAAATGAGCCGTGAGTTCTGGATCACGGATATCGGTGAAACGACGTTTAATCGACCGGACTGGATCGCAGCGGCGCGGAACGCATCGTCAACTGGGACGGATGGCGATCGCCAATAATGACATTAATCCCGTTCCTGAAGTAACTACCCATGTTGTTCACCAGTGAGAGAATACGAGTGACAAAATAAGACAGAATATGTAAGCAACTCCGACCAATTCCCAGAGCTATGACATCGGATAATTCGCCATCATCCCTGAATGATCCGCTAACTGATCCCCTACAGCTCATCGACGCCCAGTTTGAGCAGCTTGAAACACTCTGTGGGTTGTTCATTCGGGGGTTTCCTGACATCGTGTCGTCAACTGCTAGTGAACTGCAGGCCCTCGAACAGAAACCACGGTTCACCCGATCATCTGCGGTCTTCAGGAACCACCTACACGAGCAGACTGAAGGGCCCGTACTCGAATCCATTCTCGCATCGGTAAATGACGGTCAGTTATCCACATTCGGACGATTGTACTCAGAATCAATCCAGCGCGTGCTGGTTTTGCAGGCACTAGAGGCATCGGAGGATCCGATGGATCATCTCATTTTGATCGCCGCTTTACAGATCTTGATCGATGGATTCACCGAGATTCCAGATCTGGAGGGCGAAGACCGCGAGGAACTGCTCTCTGCGCAGCTTGGGGTGCTCAGCAAACTCCACGAGTTGACGGAGCATGATCAGCCGGCGCTGACCGATAGCGCGATTCGGGATATCGCGATCGGGGAGTACCACTTCTATCGCATTACCGACGAACGGGTCGACCGCCATCCCGATACGGTGCCCATTCCTGGCATTGCACCGGACATGGCTGTCTACGGAGCGGCTTTAGCATACGACAAGTTCGGTGTCACGACCGACCGAGCCGCTTCACTCGCCAACGAGGATCACGAGGAATTCATTGAGATTCTGGCCTCCTATGGTATCGACACCGATCATTGACAAAGAGGTCGCCGCCCCGTTGTCTGCTGGGTTGATCGTATACACCACCATTGTCAGTTACTATCCAGATGTTCTCGATTTCAGATATCTATCAATAAATCATCCAATTGTTTGCGGGTTTTGTGAGGATCGATACATATAATAGGAAATATGCGAAACTGTGCCATACTATGTCCGACCTGGACAGGCGGCGGTTCCTAAAGGCAACGAGCGCGATCACTCTTGCGAGCTTTGCCGGCTGTGCTGGCGGGGGAGACGGTGATGATGGTGATGGCGGTGACGGCGAAGATGGGGGCGGTGGGGGCAGTACCGAAACCGAAACGGAAGCCCCAATGACCGGTGAACAGGGACCAGTTGAACTGAACGGCTTCAAAGTCCCGGGCGAAAACGTCGTCCCGAAATCGGAGCTATCGAGCGAACGAGAAATTCCGACATTAGACCTGATCACCAACCCACCAAAAGCGTCACCGAACGATCACCAGTTCGGGAAGGCGTTCGCGAAAGCGGCCTCGGAGCTGGGCATCGATATGCAGGTCAAGATCATGCCCTGGTCCTCGCAGGCCGATAAGGTCTGGGACACCTCCGACTGGGACCTGACTCAGTGGCAGATGGTCGGTCGGCCATCCCGGCTGGATCCCGATGAATTCCTCGTTCAGATGTTCCACTCCGGGTACCAGAACGGGTATAACTACTACTACTGGGAGGACGACGAATACGACGAGGTCGTGATGGCACAGCGCGAGGAACGTGATCAGGACAAACGGCAGGAATTGGTCTACCAAGCCCAGGAGATCATTCACGATCGGGGGCCGAGCACGTTTACGATGTATCCCCAGGTGGTTCGAGCCTGGAACAAAGAGAAATGGGAAGGCGTCGTCGTTCTCTCCGGCATGGGTGCCCGGAATATGTTGACGTTCTCCAATCTGAAGCCAAAGACGGACGATACCGAGGTGGTGATGTCCTACCCATCGAAACTCCAGAACATCAATCCGTTCAACCAGAGCGGGGAGGTCGATATGGTCCAACACCGGATGCTGTGGGACCGCCTGGTCTGGCCGAACAAAAACGCACTCCCCGAACCACGATTAGCGAAGGAACTCAATTGGAAAGACGACACGACGCTTGAAGTGCCGATCAAGGAGAACGGCCAATTCCATAACGGAAACGATCTGCTGGCCGAGGACGTCAAATTCAGTTTCGACGTCCACCGCAATTACAGCACCTACTTCTCGGCCCCACTAAAGCCGGTCGAGAGCATTGAAGTCACGGACGATTACCGGGTGGAATTCAGTCTGAAGAGCCACTTTGCCCCGTTCGCTCTGGCGGGCCTCGGGCGCATCGCGATCGTCTCCAAGCAACACTGGACCGACATCATCGAGAACAAGATGGACGTCGAGAATCCGATGCTCCATCAGGAGGATGCGCCCCTCGGATCAGGTCCGCTGCAATTCGACAAGTGGGAGAAGGGTAACGAGGTCCGACTGGCCAAATTTGAGGATCACTGGGATCCGGTTGCCTATGATGGACTGACGACCCGGATCATCCCGAGTGTCCAGACGATTCTTACACAGCTTGAGAACGGGACGGTCGATATCACTGGCGGGTACAGCGGTGACAAATCTGTGCTACAGGAGAAGGTCAATCAAAACGACCATCTCGAGATGGCCGCGACGACGACGGTCGGGTTCAAACAGGTCTCGTACAACAACGACCGACCACCGATGCAGATCGATGCATTCCGCCAGGCGATGCAACACCGCTACGATTCCGAACTCGTCGTAAATCAGATCTACGACGGTTGGGGAGAGCACGATGGCCACGTCCCCACATCGACGGCGCTCGAAAAATGGCATAATCCGAATCTCGAGCCCTACGAATTCAGCCTTCAAGCAGCGGCGAACAAGCTCGTGGAGGCCGGATTCGTGTGGGATGAAGACTCCAAGAGACTCCACATGCCTGCTGATAGAACCGAACTCAAACCCGAGGAAATCGGTGAAAGCAAGCCCGAAAACGAGTAAGACCGACAGCACAGCACGGCCAAAGTAATTCAGGAGTGGCTCGGGGAAACCGTCACCCAAATCAAGGGTACCCAGATTGATACCTTCCAAACGGATGTCAAACTATGAGTAAACGCAATTATGTCGTTCGTCGCATCGTCCAGATTTTTATTTTGTATATAGCGATCGCCACGATGTTGTTTGCGTTGTTCCGGGCGGCTCCAGGGGATCCATTGTCGTCATTTATCGGAACGGGATTTACGCCCGAACAAGCCCAGGAGATCCGGGAGACCTACGGGCTCAACGATCCGATCTGGCTCCAGTATGTGAAGTATATCGCAAGTGCACTGACCTTTAGCTTCGGGCGATCGATCACGAGTGGCGAACCGGTCGGCGCGATTATTGGAAGTCGGGTCTGGAACACGCTTGTGCTGCAGGGAACATCGATCGTTTTGGCGTATCTCGTCGGTGTCCCGTTCGGCGCATATCTCGCCTGGAATCGGGGGAACATCTCCGAACGGTTCGGGATCATCATATCGTTGGTCTCCAGGAGCGCCCCGACCTTCTGGACCGGCATCATCGCGATCTGGCTGTTCAGCCTGAAATTGAACCTGTTCCCGGCCGGTTCGATGACGAGTGCCGGTGTCGAATACAGTAGCCGGTTGGCGATGTACTTGAGTCTCGATTTCCTCCATCATCTCCTGTTACCGGCGCTCGTTCAGGTCGCCTATTTCTTCAGCCTGCCGGCATTGCTGATGCGAAACAGTATGTTGGAGGTGATGAACGAGGACTTCGTCGACTTCTCGAATCTCAAAGGACTGCGTGAGTACGTTGTCATTCTCAAACACGCGGCACGAAACGCCATCCTCCCGATCGTGACCGCCTTCGCCATCGCGGCGGGCTATGCGATAGGCGGCAGTGTCATCATCGAGACCGTCTTTGCATGGCCGGGGTTGGGCCGACTCATGGTTAATTCGGCCCTTGCGAACGACTACCCCGTTGCCCAAGGCGCATTTCTGATGCTGGCAGCACTCGTCCTGATCGCTAATTTCGCCGCTGACTTGGCCTATGGTTACCTCGATCCACGGATCACGTACGAATAAACCATGAGCGAAAAAAGCGATACGATCGACGGCACATCGTTCGACTCCGGTGGTATTGAAACTGGAGCCGATACCATCATTCAACGGTTAGCGTTTCTCAAGAAGGAGCCGCTGGGGTTGGCGGGTATCATCATCCTCGGATTTATCCTCCTCGTTGCGATCTTCGCCCCAGCGATCGCGACCCACGATCCGAGCGCGACGGATTATTACAACCAGTACAGTCCGCCGTCAGATGAGCATATTTTCGGAACCGATGATGCCGGTCAGGACATCTTCTCACAGCTTGTCTACGGTGCCCGTCCGGCATTGCAGGTGGGTGTCTCAAGTGCCGCGGCAGTGGCGTTCATCGGGATGAACATCGGGCTTATTGCCGGGTACTTCGGCGGCTATGTCGACGATATCCTCATGCGATTAGTCGATTTCGCCTATGGCATTCCATTCACTCCGTTCGTGATCGTGCTCATGACGCTATGGAAGCCATCGCTGTGGACGATCGCGATCGCGATTACGATGCTGTTGTGGCGTCAGACCGCCCGTGTCGTCCGCTCGCAGGTTCTAAGCATCAAAGAAAAGCCCTACATCAAAAGCGCGAAGGCGTCCGGAGCGAGCGATCTTCGCATTATTTACCTCCATATCGCACCGAACATCCTCCCGCTCGTCTTCCTGTATGGGACCTTCGCTATTGGATGGTCGATCCTGACCGAGGCAGGGCTGAGCTTCCTCGGATTCGGTGATCCCGACGCGATAACGTGGGGGCAGATGCTCCAGTCGGCGTACCAGTCCCAGGCGCTCGCACGCGATGCCTGGTGGTGGTTCACCCTGCCCGGTGCGGCAATCATGATAACAGTCATTAGTGCCTTCCTCGTGGGGCGTGGATACGAGGAACTCCTCAATCCGGAGCTGAGAGAACGATGACATTACTCGAAGTCAACGACCTGCACGTCGTCTACGAAGGGGATCCGGACATCAAGGCGGTTCGTGGGGTGTCCTTTACCCTCGATGAAGAGCAGAACCTCGGTCTCGTCGGTGAATCCGGATGTGGAAAGACGACAGTAGCGAAAGCTATCATGCAAGCCCTGCCGGACAACGGGAAAATAACTCAAGGGGAGATCATCTTCGACGGGCAGGACCTGACGGAGCTTTCGAAATCCGAGATGCGTGACATCCAGTGGGAGAAACTCGCGATGATCACCCAGAGCGCGATGAACGCGCTCGATCCGGTCTACACGGTCGGCAACCAGATCCGGGAGGCGATCCAAGCCCATCGGGACACCAGCGATCAAGAAGCCCAGTCGAAAGCCCGTGAGCTGTTAGACATTGTCGGGATCGATCCCGACCAGGTCGATAGCTATCCCCATCAGCTGAGCGGCGGGATGCGCCAGCGGGCGATCATCGCGATGGCATTGGCCCTTGATCCGAAATTGATCATCGCTGACGAGCCGACGACTGCGCTCGATGTCATCGTTCAAGAACAGATCCTCTATCGGATCCGGGAACTCCAAGAGGAGTTCGGGAGCTCGATGCTCATGATCACCCACGACATCAGCGTCGTCGCCGAGACCTGTGACAAGGTCGTGGTCATGTACGGCGGGGAAGTGATGGAGGCTGGAAGCGCCCAGCAGGTCTTCAAGGACGCCTATCATCCCTACACGTTAGGGTTACAGAATGCTTTCCCGAGCGTGGCCGGCGAGAAGAAGGATCTGATCAGCATCCCGGGATCACCGCCCGATCTGGCGAATCCCCCGGTGGGCTGTCCGTTCCAAAGTCGGTGCCCGTTCGCAACGGCGGACTGTGAGCAGCCACTTGTCGAGTACTCGCCCGAGGAAGGCCACCGGGTCCGATGTCACGAACCAGTACCGTTCGAACAGATTCGGAGTGAATCCGGCAAAAAAGAACTATGGCGCAAACAGGAAGCCTAAATTGGGATTACGACGGCCCCCTGCTCGAGGTGGAAGGGCTCAAAAAGCACTTCGCCCAAGAAACGGGACTCATCCATCAACTCATCGGTGGGGAGACATCCTACGTCAAAGCAGTCGACGGGGTGGGGATGCGTATCAACGCGGGCGAAACAATGGGGTTAGTCGGCGAGAGTGGCTGTGGGAAAAGCACGTTCGCCGAGGTCGTGTTGGGTCTTCAGGAGGCGACAGCGGGGACGATCCGGTTCCTCGGCCAGGAATTCGGGGAAATGACCGACGATCAGCGCAAGGAATTTCGCCGAGTCGTCCAACCGGTGTTTCAAGACCCATACGAGTCAATCAACCCACGGTTTACCGTCAAACAGTGGGTCAAGGAGCCCCTCTCGATCCATGGGATGGGTAACAAAGAAGAGCGAATAAAACAGGCCCTCGAACGAGCCAACCTCACACCGCCGGGGAACTACCTCGATCAGCACGCTCACGAACTCTCCGGCGGCGAGCGCCAACGGGTCTCGATCGCACGAGCGCTCGTCGTCGAACCGCGATTTCTAGTCGCGGATGAACCCGTTTCGATGCTTGACGTGTCGGTGCGGGCAAGCATTCTCGATCTGCTGGAGGAACTGGTCGAAGAGCTCGAAATGGGGGCTCTCTACATCTCCCATGACCTGTCACTGATCCGCCAGATGTGCGATAGAACAAGCGTGATGTATCTAGGGAAGGTCGTCGAACGTGGCGACACCGAGGAGCTGATCAAGGATCCAAAACATCCCTACTCTCAGGCACTGCTGGAAGCAGTACCGATCCCGGATCCGGACCAGCGGATCTCGAAACCGCAACTTGAGGGCGAGGCCCCCGATCCGGTGGATCTTCCGGAGGGGTGTAATTTCAGACCGCGGTGTCCGTACGCCACCGACGAATGCTTCGAGGAACCGTCGCTCGAAACCTACCAGTCAAATGGTCGCTCCGCCGCGTGTTGGCGTGTCGAGGAGATCCAAAACGAACTCCTTGCAACGTCAACTGGAGAATCGGAGCCGGTCACCGAACCGACGGAGGGGTGAGCCCGTTGACTGCTCCGTTCATATATCAGTCGCCCGGAACTGTGTTGGTCGATCAACGGATGGCGAAATAACCACCCGAGGACGGTATGCCCGTTCGACGGATCTCTCGGCGAGAGCTCGCTCAAACGACAGTCACGGGGCTTCTCGTCGGCTGGGCGGGTTGTATTGATCAGGCCCAGGACCTCCTCATCGGGGGACACGAACGGAAAATATTCAACCGATATAAAGAGACCTATCGGATCGCAACACGTTCGGTCGATCTCGCAGCGGATGGTCTGGACGATGTGCAAGCGGGCGACTGGACGGCTGCAAAACCGAAGTTTCAGGAGAGTCGTGGGTTAGCCCAACGGAGTATCGATCGGTTCCGGGAAACCTACGACATGGCTCGTTTTATCGCGAACACCAAAGTCCAGCGGAGCGTGACGGAGTCATGGACCAAATGTCTGAGTGTCCGTGACTTCACCACCGAGGCGATGACGGCAGTAAACTACATGGAAAACGGATCGCCGGACAGTGCAACACAGTGGTTCGAGAACGAGGCGCTGCCTAACTGGGAGGCGGCACAGGACCATGAACTCGTTCCACCGGCCGAAATCAAGCGAGAACTGGGGCTGTGAGCAGGTGGGCTTTCCAATCGCAAATGCTGTAATCGACTATCGTATGGCGGTCAAGGTGACAGCATCAAGAACACACCCGTCACCGATAAAGCACTCCATGCGGGGACAGGGATGGACAACAGCACGGCAGGGTGACGCCAAGTTACAAAAATCCCTATTGTCCGGTAGGTCGACATAGAAATCATGTCACATCGAGACACCGACTACCGCTCGTTCGAATACCTAAACGAGGGCGCCGATTATACACAAGTGGCGCTGCCGGACGATTCGCAGACCGGGGATCGATACGATGTGCCGTTGGACGAGGCCGAGGAACGTCGAGCCGAGACGATCATCGACCGAGATCTGGTGATCTCGCTTCACGATCATCCGGCCTATCTGCCTGCGGATGTGACGGATCGAGAAGAGTATACCCGAGATGGCCGTGTCGCAACGCCCTATGAGGCACTAGCTGAAGCACCGCTTGATGCGATTTTCGTGTCACCGATGGGGTCGAAGACGTGGGATGAATCGATACGTAATCTGGGGATGCGCCGGAGTGACATCGCCCATCAGGATCTCGTGACCGTCGCCGAAGGGGTGGACGATATCATCGACGCACAGCACGAGGAACAGATCGCCTTCGTCTTCGGATTTGAAAGTTCGATGCTCATCGAAAACGAGCTCGATCGATTGGATGTGCTCTATGGTCTTGGGGTACGAACGCTTGGTGTTACTTACAGCGAGGCGAACGCGCTTGGAACGGGCCTCGCTGAGCCACATGACGGTGGCCTGACTAACTTCGGTCACGACGCTGTCGAGCGCATGAACAAACTCGGCATCCTCATCGACTGTAGCCATGCATCCGATCAGACAACGCTCGATGTCTGTGAAGCGTCCTCGGAGCCAGTGATCCTGTCACACAACGGTGCTCAGTCGTTGTTGCCGATCCAACGGCTCGATCCCGATGAAGTCCTCGAGGCCGTCGCCGATACGGGCGGTGTGATCGGGATCCAAGCGGCGCCCCACACGACCTCGTCCCCCGAAAATGGTCGCCATTCGATCGAGTCAGTGATGGATCACTTCGAGTATATCAAAGACCTCGTCGGCATCGGTCACGTCACCTTCGGACCGGATGCGTTTTATGGCGATCATGTCGCGCTTCATCTCGATGTCTTCGAGAAGGACCTCTCACAGTTTCCCGACTGGGTCGAGACGGATATCACTCACGTCAAAGGGGTGGATAACCCGACAGAGGGGTGGCACAACTTCATCCGAGCGCTCGTCGACCGCGGATACGCTGACGAGGAAATCGAAAAAGTCCTCGGCGGAAACACGCTTCGAGTGCTCAGGGAGGTCTGGTAGTCGAATCCCCCACATTCGAGGAGCGAGCTGAGGTTGCATAGCTTTATTCTCGCAGGGAGTATCGGCTGGGACCATGGGACTGAACAAACAATACGATGGATATCAGCCGTTTGAGTACCTCGAGGCGGGCGAGGATTACGAGGAATTCGACCTCCCGAGCGAACGGACCGGAGAGTGGGGAAGCCCATATGAGGTACCGCTCGAAGACGATCAGGAATCCCGTGCCGACCGTCTCTCGGAGGAGCTCACGATCATCTCGCTACACGAACACGCGTTCAAGTTCCCGACGGATCTCGATCGCCAGCCGGCATATGCCAAACAGGGACGGATGTTCACTGGCTATGAGTTTCTCGCGGATTCGAATCTGGACGGCGTTTTCGATTTTCAGCAAAACGGCGGTCTGAAAGCGCACTCGAAGAACGGCTGGAAGTTTTCCGAGGTGGTCTATGACCTCGGCATGCGGCGATCCGATATCGCTCATCAGGATTTCATCTTCATCGCCGAATCGGTCGACGATTTCGAGCGGGCACGCACCGAGGGCAAGCTAGCGCTCGTCCCATCGATCGAATCGTGTATGCCCCTCGAAAACGAGGTCGACCGGATCGACGTACTGTACGGCCTTGGAATCCGGTTGATGGGGATTACCTATGTCGAATCCAACGCACTGGGGACCGGTGAGGGTGATATGCCGGATGGTGACGGCGGGCTTACGGGGTTCGGTGTGGAGGTGGTCGAACGGATGAACAAGATCGGAATGGCCGTCAGCTTGGGGCACGCCTCCGATCGGACGACGCTCGATGTCTGTGATGTCAGCGACAAGCCCGTGTTTCTATCACACAACGGTGCACGATCAGTCATGAATTCAACACGGCTCAATACCGATGAAGGGTTGCAGGCGGTCGCTGATACCGGCGGTGTTATCGGCATCAATGCGGCACCACATTCGACGGCGTCGGAGGATCACCCGCGCCATTCAATCAAGTCGGTGATGGACCACTTCGAGTATATCAAGGACCTCGTCGGCATCGATCACGTCACCTTCGGTCCGGATACCCTCTATGGGGATCATTACGGATTGCATGGTCGCCAGGTCCTGTATGAGGTCGATTTCGACTTAGAACAGGTCGAATACGTCGAAGGAATGGAGAACCCAACCGAGGCGTGGCAGAACATCGTCCGGTGGTTAGTCAAAGAAGGGTATCCCGATGAGGAGATCGCAAAAGTCGTCGGCGGCAACACGCTCCGAGCGCTCGAGGAGATCTGGGATTAATCGCCAGACGGTCGCCCCCAATTACGCGTCAAGGTCACCGTCGATGCGGTCGGTCAGTCGTTGTAGGTCGTGGACGATCGCGTTGCGGGCCCGCCTGAGCTGTACCTGCATGAACTCATAATCGTCCCCATCGAGCGCTGGGAGATCGGTGACCCCAGCTAATTTGGTGTACGGGGGTCGGGCCATCGCTGGATCCTGCTTGAACCGGCCGCGTTCGGTATGATCGAGACGAACGAGCGTTCGTGAGAGATCCTTGATGGCCTCATTGGCAGTCCTCTCCGTCACGCTCCCCTGATCGATCGCACGATAGAGTTCGTCGACTACAGTTTCGAGGTGCTCTAACTCCGATCGTACCGGATCGAGATCGAAGTGACCCTCACATACCTCGGCATACTCATCGATGGTCTCTATATGGGTTTCAACCGTATGGCGATGGTCAAGGGGTAGTACGTCATTGCTCGCTAAGCGGGCGACGACCGTCGCATACATCCGCATATCCCGAACGAGAACATCGGGATCGGCTTTGTCGATCGTATCCGTCGAGAGATGCCAGGCTTTAGCGTGGCCGCCGGAGCCGCTGACTATATGCCATCCTCTGGCCTTCCGAACGTCCATCGGGATGGCGGACGATCCCATGAACATTCCGGAGATTCCGAGGTTATTGAACGAGTAATCGCCGGCCCGGGCCACACGGTGCTCGTTCGATTCTTTGCCACAGGTGTCCTTGATGGCGGTCTGGCAGAGGTCGTTGGCCTCGGGCATCCACTGGACCCCCTCAACGAACTCCGTGGCATCGGCGACCCCCGGGGAATCCATGTTGACGTGAGCGACACAGTGTTCGACGAGGTCATGGGCGAATTCATCGACGAACCACGTACTCCCGGCATACCGACCCGTCGAATGGGCGGGCCACCACGCGACCCAGAGATCGCGTTTCAACTGGTCACGATGGTCGTTGAACACCCGAGCGAGTTCCAACAATCCTGCATCACCGGTCGCATTGTCGGTTACGCCCACGTGCCACGAGTCGTAGTGGCCGTGCAACAGGACGAAATCGTCATCCGCCGGATCCGCTTCGCCCGGAATGCGAGAAACGATCACCGGACACTCATACCAGCCCCGGGGTGCCGTCGCCGACACGGTCGCGGTAAACGAGCCGTCCCCGGACGCAAACTCGAACAGCTCGTCTCCGACCGATCGTGAGACGTTGACGATAATGATCTCCGGGATTCGATCGGTCTCGTGTGGTTCCGGCGCCCCACCCCAGATCGGCGACGCGATTCCCTCGTGTGGCTCATCGGGGCTGCCCTGCACGCCGATGACAGCCAATGCACCCGCATCCTCAAGTTGCATGATCATCTGACGGGAGAGATAATCCGCCTCGACGAGGGCGATCTTATCGCTCACATCCGCCGATATTTCGTCTAAACTCGCGGTGAGCGCGCCACCGGCGCCGGACCGCTCGGGTGGATCGATCCGGACGACATCGGCAGAAACCTCGCCCTGTCCGGAGAACGCAACCGTCTTGACCTCCTCAAAGGTCACGTTCCTCGGGGTTTCGACTTCCAACGATGCCTCCCGAGGATGGCTCAGCCAGAGTTCCGGATCGTATCGATCATAATGGATCCCCAACGTGGATAATCGATCGATGATATACGCCGCCGCTTCCTTTTCATCGTCCGAACCTGATTCACGAACGAGATCGGAGAACTCCTCGATGAGTGCCCAGGGTTCATCGGCACTGATTGATTCATAGAGGTCTAACTCGATACCCGAGAGATCCGGCGCGTCGTGTTCATAGAGTTCGTACTCGTCAACGGCCATACCACGAACACATGGCGTTCGCTCTTAGTGTTTTAGATCGTTACAACGGCCCGGGTTGCCGTCGATGGAAATGTGAACGCGGATACCGATATCATCCGGCGGCAGTCGGATGAGCCGTCACAGCGCAGTCAATTCAGGGCATAAACATCGGTATCGGGATTGAAATCGAGCCACGCGAACCAGAACATCTGTGGCTTGTCCGTCACCGACGTCAAGGTCATTCCCGCATACGGCCCATTGACTGCCTGCCCAGACGTGATCGACCATCGCGATCCACCCGCTTTGAGATGGGTCGCTGATGGTTTCGAAAACGACAGCGTCTCCCCGTCGATCCGCCGGCTGTAGGCGATGAGCGTGAACCCATCTTCAGCGATGGTAACGACTACAGGAACGTCACCGACCGTGTCGTTGATCACGCCAGCATCGGTGACCCGCTCGAGAGGATACGCCTTCGCAGCTGTGTCGGTACTGATTCCGAGGACGTGTGCCTTCGGATGGAGATCAGCGGCGTGGTCCGGGAGGTCGTTCTCGCCGAGACCGATCCTCCGATCGCCCTGATAATCGGCATAGGGGTTGTCGTTGTAGTTCCGAACACCGGCCGCGCCGTTGACGGTCTTCGATTTCGGCGGTGGCAACAACACGTCCGTTTCTGGATGATCACCGTGCCACGTCTCCCACGTCGTCAACGACGAGGGGACTAACTCCAGTCGTGTCCCCGTCTGATCGCCCCGGATCGACATGGCCGCGATCTGGCTCCAGAGGCTGTGGGTCAGCTCATCATACATCACCAAGGCCGAATTCCAGAGATACCCCGAGACGCCAAACATCGTCTCGGTGCCGTTGACTGTTCGTTCAGCGGTTAACCCACTCCCACACAGCGGGCAGTATGTCACCAACAACGGCCCGCCAAACGTGTCATTAACGATCTCATGCCAATTGAGGACACGAAGGGGATACGCACGCGCCTTGCCGTTCCGTTCGACCCCGATCACGCGATCCCCCGGCTGGAGCCGCGGTTCGATGGTTCGATGCCGATCGAGAAGACGATCGACAAACGTAAGCGTCAATCCGCTCCAATCGGATGCGAATTGCGGTTCGACGATCGCCGGAATGGCGTCCTCGTACACACCACGGTGGAGTTCCTCCTCCAGGATCGGGAGGTCCGATTCGGACGGTGGTTGGTACTGGGTTGTCGCTTGGGATGATTGTGTGTTCGTTGCTCGGACCGTCGTGTGCGCGGTTTCCGTATCGGCGATCTGGCTTCCGGCGTTGAAGCCGGCAGCGGAACAGCCAGCGATCCCACTGAGGGCACCACCAAGCCCCAGTGCGAGAAATGATCGGCGCTTCACAGTCCCCATTTCAAAGCGGCGAATAAAAGCAAATGGGGGTCGTTTGGTTCCGACACACACCCGCCAGAGTGATACTGATCGAGTCAGCGCTGAGGGTGGATAATCACCTTTCCGAAGACGTTTCGCTCCTCGATAGCGCGGTGGCCCTCGGCGACATCAGCAAGGGGTAGTCGCCGATCGATTACCGGTTCGACATGCCCATCAGCGATCGACCGGCCAACGGCCCGGAAGTCCTGGCGGTTTCCCATCGGAGCGCCGATAATGCGACGGTGTCGTTGATACACCGACCGGATGTCGATGTCCGGGTCCGGACCGCTGGTCGCCCCGCAGATCACCATCCTGCCGTTCGTGGCCAAACTATTGATGCTCTGTTGCCAGGTTTCCTGTCCGACGTGGTCGGCAACTAAGTCAACGCCCCGATCATCGGTCAGCGCCTTGATCGCCGCATCGAATGACGTTTCCGTATAATCGATCACCGACTCCGCCCACTCGGACGCCTTTTCGGCTTTCCAATCCGCAGAGGTCGTCGCAAACGGTGTCGCCCCCACACTATCCGCAATCTGGAGGGCCGCATGACCAACACCGCCGCTGGCACCGAGGATAAGCGCACTTTCCGCTGGGCGGAGGTTTCCAGCAGTTACCATCATCCGCCATGCCGTGGTAAAGGATGAGGGCCAGGCTGCGCCGATATCGAATGACACAGACCCCGGGAGCCGTTCGAGATTCTCGCCGGGGACCGACACGAATTCCGCCAATCCTCCCGGACGATCGCCCCCCAACTTCGTGTCCTCAGGACACATCGTCTGTTCGCCCCGTTCACAGAACTCACATTCCCCACAGGTGAAGTGATGATAGACGTTGACGCGATCGCCAATGTCCCAGTCAGTCACTGCATCCCCGACTGCATCGACGATACCGGCAATCTCGGTTCCAGGTCGTTTCGGGAATGCCGGATCCAGTTCGGGATGGCCGATCCGGGCGAAAATATCGGCATGTTGGAGTCCACAGGCTTTGACTTCTAATCGGACCTCATGGGAGTCCGGTTCCGGCCGTGGTACGTCACGGATTTCCAGTACGTCCTCAGGCGCGCCGAAATCGGTGAGATGGACTGCCCGCATACCCCCCAAATCCCCGCCTCGATACAAATAGTCACGGCTAGATTGAGCACCGGTCAATGCTGTATCGTCATAGCAAACGAATCCGGTATGTGACCGGTCACCCAATCACCGGTCGTTTGGCTCGATGACGATCTTGCCGAACACTTCTCGGTCCTCGATGCGACGATGGCCGGTCGCGATTTCGTCCAGTGACAGGACACTGTCGATCACAGGTGATATTTTCCCGCGTTCAGCCAACGAGATCACGTCACGGAAGTCCTGTCGGTTCCCCATCGGGGCTCCGAGGATCTGCCGGTGATGCTGATAGACTGATCGGATGTTGATGTCCGGATCCGGACCGCTGGTCGCCCCACAGATCACCATCCGACCGCCCATCGCGAGGCTATTGATACTTTGCTGCCAGGTTTCCTGGCCAACGTGATCGGCAACCAGGTTGACCCCACGGCCGTCAGTCAGTTCCATCACCCGTTCGTCGAACGGAACCTCGGTGTAATCGATCACCGCATCGGCCCACTCAGCAACCCGGTCAGCTTTCGCTTGGGTGGATGTCGTTGCGAAGGTCTTGGCGCCGATCATATCGGACAATTGAAGCGCTGCATTACCGACCCCGCCACTCGCGCCGAGGATCAGTGCTGTTTCGGCCGGTCGAAGATCACCGACCGTATCGATCATCCGATACGCCGTGGTAAACGCAGCTGGAAGCGCTGCTGCGGTGACCCAATCAAGTGTCCCGGGCTTTGGCTCTAATGTCTCCGTCGGAACAATAACATACTCTGCCAGACCCCCCGGGAGATCCTCGCCGATGATCCGGTACTCGTGACACATCGTGTGTTCCCCGTTCAGACAGTATTCACACTCCCCACATGTCACTCCGCCGTACACGATAACCTCATCACCGATCCGTGATGAGTCGACATCATCACCGACTGCATCGATGACACCGGCTATGTCACCGCCGGTCCGTTTTGGGAAGTCATCGTCTTCCTCGGGATGCCCGGTTCGGGCAAATACGTCGAGATGATTGAGCGCACAGGCCTCGACCTGTACTCGGACCTCCCCGGACCCTGGTTGGGGGGTATCGACCTCTACGAGTTCGAGCGCTTCCTCAGGTGAACCTTCCTGGACGATGTGTGCTGCCCGCATGGTCCCGAACAACCACGGCAAAAAATAAAAATCCCGCTTAGTCAAGAGCGGTTAGCTGAGTAGAGATAGAATTCCTACAGAATGAACAAACGGCTAATTTGCATCCAGTACCCGAAATCATTGACCAATCAAGGCTTGTCACGTATTCTATCCATGGGAGCCGTCGACAACAATATAACGGGCTGGCTGATAACAAAACCGACGGTAAAATGGATGACAACGTATCCAGTGTCACGATCGTGGGGGGTGGTGATGCCGGGCTACTCACCGCACTTGCCCTCCGGGCGGTGAATCCGGAACTGACTGTCAGAGTTGTCGATGATTTCGCTGAGTCACCGACCACCGTCGGCAAGAGCACTTACCGAGCGATCGTTCCTCTCCTCCACGATGCCCTCGACATCGACGAGGGACGGTTTATGCAGGCAGTCAAACCGATCTGGAAGGGATCAGTTTACTTCAAAGACTGGTGTGGGTATGAGCCGTTCCACTATCCCTTCGATGACCGATCGGTCAAACCGACCATCGGAGATCCTCACTCGGGCGAGTCGTTATATCACTACTATGAGACGCGAAACAGAACGACGCCGGCGGAGGCGATCGTTGACCACCGGAAGACGCCACTGACCTACTCCGCGACGGCGGATTACGTCGCATATCCTCATGTGGCGTATCACCTGAGTCTCGATCGGTTTAATGGGTTCTTGCGGACGCTCTGTGAGGAGCGAAATGTTGGGCTCATCGACGATCGGATCACTGCCGTCGAGACGTCGGCCGACCGATCCCGGATCAAGCGAATCGATGGTGAAACGACCTCGTATTGGTCTGATCTCTTCGTGGACGCGACCGGGTTCGATCGGCTGCTGATCGGTGAACTTGAGTCATCGTACGAGTGCTTCGACATTCCACTCGACACGGCGATTCATGGGATCGCCGAACGATCGCTTGCCGATGTCGTCCCGTCGACTGTGGTCGAAACGGGCGACTGTGGATGGTTCTGGCAGATCGATACGTTCGATATCCGCGATCGCGGATACGTGTTCGCCTCCGAGTACATCTCCGAGGAGGAGGCACTCGCGGAGTTTGAGGCTCACTGTGACGAGGATTTCCTCGAAACCGAGGTGTACCATTTCGATTCCGGCTTCTACGAGGAGGCCTGGGTAGGCAACTGTATCGCCAACGGGAATGCGGTTGGGTTCATCGAGCCACTACAGTCGACGGCGTTGACGACTCACGGACAGACGGCCCTCTGGCTCTCACGACTGCTTGACTCTCATTGTCGGATCAACAACGCTGGCATTCGCGAATCGTTTAACACCTACGTACGGGGTGTCTGGAATTCGATCTACGACTTCATCAGTGTCCATTATCGCTTCGCCGACGGGGACACCGACTTCTGGACGGATATCCAGTCGATTCCATTGAGCGAGAAAGTCCACCAGTACATCGACTATTACGACAAAAACGGGATCGAACTTCACGATGCGGAACTCGTTGACGATGCCGGGCACGACTTGGATCTGTTGACGTTTCCGACGAGCAGCCTATACCGAATTATGATGCATATGGGGGCGACGTCGAGCTTCTACGAGAGCCACGACATCGAAGTTCGCGACGAAATCAAAGAGCGATGGCGCCAGCGAAACGCGGCAGCAGAGGCGATGGCTGAGGAGTGTCTCACATACGAGGAGGTATACAACTCGGGCCTCGTCGACTCGTATAGCCACAACGAACAGGTGTTCACCCAGATGGGATTGTCACAAATCGAGGGGATGTGATGGTCGAGGACAGTTCCACGTCGACGGATTGGTGATAGAGACGGGAACTTAAACTACGTCTGCGACTAACTCCTGTGCACGGCGAAGTTTATACACCACATCGTTCTGTTCACGTTTGAGTTGTACTTGGAGGAACCGCCGGTCATTACCACTCAGCGACGGGAGCTGTTCGGCAGGCGAATACTTCGGGAACGGTTGTCGACCGACGGCGGGGTCCTGTTCGAACTGCCCGTCTTCGACCAGATTAAGCCGCGTCAGAATGCGAGAGAGTTGGGTGATCGTATCGTTTGCGACCGGTGACTCGATCTCACCGGATTCGGCCTTACTGTAGAATTCTTCCAGGTCCCCAATCAGCGTGTTCAATTCCTCGATCGTCGGCGTGAAGTCGAATGCCTCACCGGCGGCTTCATCATAACCTTCGACCGCATCGAGCAATTTCCGTGCGTTCCGGGTGTGGTTAAAGGGGAGAACGTCGGCGTTGAGTACCCGAAGGACGCTTACCGCGTAGAGACGGATATCGCGAACGAGTTCGTCTTTGCCGGCCTTATCGATGGTATCCGTCGAGACGTGCCAGGCGTCCGAGTTGCCACCACACCCGCCGACACTATGATAACCCCGTCGTTCCCGCTCTTCGGTCGGGATGTTCGACGAGAGCATGAAGAACCCCGTAATGCCGAGATTATCGAACGAGTAATCGCCGGCCCGGTGTGGATGTTCCTCGGCATACGGTGCGCCGGTCACGTCTTCGATCGCCTCACCGACGTGTTCGTGGGCCTCCGGCGTCCAACACGACATGTCCGTATACTCAGCCGAGTCCTTCGCGCCGGGACTGTCCATGTTGACCTGTGCGACACAGTGTTCGGCGAGATCGATGGCAAACTCGTCCGCATACCAGGTCGATCCGGCGTAGCGGCCCGTTGAGTGGCCCGGCCACCACGCGATACGGAGGTTCCGGTCCAAC
This sequence comes from Halobacteriales archaeon, assembly GCA_042219475.1. Classification (GTDB taxonomy): domain Archaea; phylum Halobacteriota; class Halobacteria; order Halobacteriales; family Hikarchaeaceae; genus Chewarchaeum. Next base: position 5,004 of record JBDGPX010000085.1, on the reverse strand, counting down.
TGATCGGCGAACTTATCGAACACTCGCGCACATTCGAGCAAGCCGGCATCGCCGGTCGCGTTGTCGGTGATCCCGACGTACCACGAGTCGTAGTGACCATGGAGGAGCACGAAATCATCGTTCTCCGGCTCGGCCCTCCCCTCGATCTCGGCAACGACGATGGGGCATTCCATCCAGTCGGTCGTGAGATCGGTCGACAGCTCGACCTCAAGGCCCTCTTCGGATTGCGCCCAGTCCTTCAGGATTCCGCCGTCCGGCGCGTTGATGTTGGCGATCGGGATGTCAGGGATGCGGTCTTTCTCGTCGAGCGGCGGTGCGCCACCCCAGACCGGGGTCGCGATTCCGTTATGTGGTTCCCGACGGTGTTTGTGAATCGCGATCACACCGATCGCACCGGCATCTTCGAGGATCGTGTTCGCACGGATCGAAAGGCTCCCGGCTTCCGTCAGCACGATCTTCCCGTCGATATCACTGAGTGCGTCCTCGTTCTCGACGGTGGATTGGCCCCCACCCAAGTCCGAGCCGATCTCCCCGATATACTCGACTTCCCCGGAGACCGTTCGATCGGCGGAGAACGAGACGGTTTTGACCGGCCCCATCTCCATCGTCTTGTTCAGAACTTCGATGTCCGCCCCGTGAGGCTGGCTGATATACAGTTCCGGATCGAATCGGGAGTAATCGACGTCGAACGCCTCCAGTCGTTCGGTGAGATACTCGGCTGCCTTTCGTTCGTCTTCACTCCCCGAGACTCGTTCGAGGTGGCGAAACTCCTCTAAGAGTGCCCACGGTTCATCAATCGAAATTTCGTTGGCAAGTTCCGACTCTAGACCGTCTAATGAGTCCGGATTTGCAATAGCACTCGACATAATCTAACGAGCGTTAGTTCATCACAAAAAACTTCGTTTTAAGGTATATTTTCGGTCGGAATCCGGCTCTGGAGCTGGCGGAGTTCGTAGACGACTTCGTTCTGTGCACGCTTGAGTTGGAGCTGACAGAATCGCCGTTCGTCGCTGTCTACATCGAGGTCGGGCAACCGTGACGCTGCGCTGAACCGTGGATAGGCCGGGCGACTGTGGGCCGGATCCTGTTCGAATTGTCCCTCGCTCGTGAAATTCAATCGAGTCAGTGTCCGGCCCACACGCTTGATCACGTCATTGGCGGTCGTGGCGTCGATGTCACCGGCATCGACCGCCTCGTAGAACGATTCGAGGTCGGCTTCGAGGTCCGCAAGCGCTTCGAGCGTCGGCCCGAAGTCGAATCCATCGCCAGCCACATCATCATATCCGCCGACGATCTCCTGATGACGGCGGACGTTCCGGACCTGATCTAAGGGAATGACATCGGATGCCAACAGTCGCGCAAGCAGAACGCTGTACATCCGGATATCACGCAATAACTCATCGTCACCCGCCTTGTCGATGGTGTCCGTCGAGACGTGCCAGGCGTCGGCATTCCCGCCGCAACCGCCAACCGGGTGCCAGTCCATGAGCTCCCGGACGTCAGCCGGGATATTCGACGATAGGGTGAAACAGCCCGTGAGCCCCAGGTTGTTGAACGAGTAATCGCCCGCTCGTCGGGGACGGTTCTCCTCGTAGGGTGCGCCGGTCACGTCCTCGATAGCGCCCGCTACCGTCCCGTGTGCATCAGGCATCCAACAGGCCATATCGACGTACTCTCGACTTCCTTTCGCACCGGGGCTATCCATGTTGACGTGAGCCACACAGTGCTCGACAAGCTCGTGTGCGAACTCATCGACATACCACGTACTCCCGGCGTACCGACCGGTCGAGTGACCCGGCCACCACGCCACCCGCAAGTTGCGAGCCAGTCCATCGCTCCGGTCGTTGAATACCCGTGCGAGTTCGAGCAAGCCGGCATCGCCGGTCGCGTTGTCGGTGATCCCAACGGCCCACGAGTCGTAGTGGGCATGGAGCAGGGCGAAATCATCCGTCTCGGTCGGTGCCTCGATCTCGGCGACAACGATCGGACAGTCCATCCAGTCGGTGTTCGTCTCCGTCGAGAACTCGACCTCGAGGCCCGCGTCGGACCCCGCCCAGCGTTTGAGCTTCTCACCGTCGAGCTTCCGGACGTTGGCGATCGGGACGTCCGGGATGCGGTCTTTCTCGTCGAGCGGCGGTGCGCCACCCCAGACGGAGGTGGCGATCCCGCTGTGGGGTTCCCGTTCGTGTTCGTGGATGGCGATGACCCCTTCGGCCCCCGCCTCTTCGAGGATCCGTGCCGCGCGGATCGAGAGGCTCCCGGCGGCGGTCAGGGCGATCTGCCCGGACAGGTCATCTACGTCCTGGTAGGGCTGATCGATGGACTGTGCGTGATACTGTTCGCTGTCGGTCGCCTCGCTCCCGACATCGCTCGCCTCGGCGGATCCGACATACGTCACCGGTGCCTCGACGGTATCCGTCGCCGAAAAGGCGACCGTTTTGATCGGGCTGGCCTCGAAGTCACGATCGAGATCCCGCAACGAAGCATCGATGGGCTGGCTGATGTACAACGCCGGATCGTACCGCTCGTAGCTGATGTCGTGGGCCTCCAACCGATCGATGATATACTCCGCGGCCAGTCGTTCATCTTCGGTGCCGGTAACGCGTTCGAGTTCGGCGAATCGCTCAAGCAGATCCCACGCCTCATCAGTGTTCACCGCGTTGACGACCCGCTTTTCGAAACCACTGAGAGCCTCCGGATCAGCGATTTCTGTGATATCCGTGACTTCTTGACTCATCTACCAGCCCTCTCGAAGGTTCGCTACTTATACTCAATGTTACAGTCAACGAGTTCTGCGATCCCAATGTGGCAATCACTGTATCGACTATCCACTCCGAAGGTACTCATCCCGGTCCGCTGTTCTCACTGAGGAACGATCTTCCCACCGAATCAGTTCTGAGACCGACCGAACAACGACTCCGGGGACGCTCATCAGCCAATAGTATATGACGGCCCTGAACGAAGCGCCCGGGTATGGCTACTGGAACGGTCTGCATCACGTATCACTTCGATGCAGTAAGTCCCTGGCTGGCGAGCAATAGCGAACAGTACCATCGCTGGGGATTGTATGGGGCGGAGGTCGGTGCCCCACGGATGCTCGAGCTCCACAACGACCTCAAAGTCCCGGCGACCTGGTTCATCCCCGGCCAGACCGCCGAGAGCTTCCCCGAAATCTGTGCGGAGATCTGGGAACAGGGATATGATATTCAACATCACGGTGGGAGTCATAAGTCGATGCCCTCGTTCAAGAGCAAACACGCCGAGCGACGGGATTTCGAGCGCGGTATCGATGCGATCGAAGCGATCACAGGCCGGTCACCGACCGGTTTCTCCCCGCCCGGTGCGTCAAACGATGGCGGGTTCTCGGCCCACACGATCGATCTCCTCGAAGAATACGGGTTCGAGTGGTACTCCTCGTATGGTGTCCAGGACTTCAAGCCCTATCCGCTCTATCGGGATTGGACCGCCGATATCGATCAACCGTACGATCGTGGCACGCCGACGGACATCATCGAGGTGCCGACACCCTGGCACCGTGATGACATGATGCAGCTGTTTCCCAGGGGCGGGCCGGGATGGATCGCGTACTCGACCGAAGCACCGATGTTCGAGCGCTGGCGAACCGAACTGGAATGGATGATCAATCACATCGATGATGGGGTGTTCACACTGTTGTTGCACCCTCAAACCTCCGGCCGGGCCCCGTTTCTGGCACACTTCGAGTCGTTCCTTCAGGACCTACAGGACTGGGATGCGATCCGGTTTGCCGAGGTCGGAACCATCGTCAAGGAGTATCGGGGATAACGTGAGCAGAACGTAGGTGTCACCCCCTGCCTAACCCTGACTGGAACACACAGAAAATCCCAGCCCAACGGTTTTTACCTGGGATTGTGATGGCACGATCATGTCCAACGAGACCGTCCTCATTACCGGTGGGACTGGATTTATCGGTCCCTATGTCGCCGATATTCTCCTCGAAAGTGGACACCGACCCGTGCTCTATGACGTTGATATCGACCGAACGACCCTCGATAAACTCGGGATCGAAGGGAACGTGGCGACTGTCACCGGTGATGTGGCGGATCCAACAGCCATCGATCGAGCCATCCATCAGCATGGCGTTACCCGAATCGTCCATCTCGCCGTGATGCGTGATCCACCGTCGAATCCGCGACGGGCCGTCGAGGTAAATATGGGCGGAACGACGACCGTTCTCGAGGCCGCCCGAACCTTCGATTGCGTCGATCGTGTCGCGATCGCCTCAACCGAGGAAGTGTATGCGCCACTCTCAGCTTATAACACCGACACGGCGGCCGAAACCGATCTCGTCGATCCCCAATCGATCTATGCGGCCGCAAAACTGTACAACGAACGCCAGGTCGATGTGTACGCCCAACGGTACGACGTCGATGCGCTCGCACTCCGTCCAACCGGGGTGTACGGCCCCTATCGCAAGAGCGATGAATCGGGCGTCTTTCGGCGGCTGTTCGAACAGCCGGCAGTCGGGACGGACATCACCGTCGAGAACGGCGACTTGCTCGTGAGTTGGTTATACGTTCGCGACGCCGCACGGGCGTTCGTCGACGCGGTGTTGGCGCCGGCCGATCAACTCTCGCAGCGTGTATATAATATTCCGGGCGATGCCGCCACGGTCGGTGATATGGCGACCGTAGTCAATGATCTGGTGGGGGAGGCAACGATAACGGTCAACGATGGCGGCGGGGAATGGTCCGCTCAGGCGCTTGATCCGACTGCGGCACGCACCGATTACGGCTACGAAATCGAGTTTACCTGTCGACGGGGAGCCAGTGCATATATCAACACGATTCGGGCCGATAACGGCCTTGAACCGATCGCCGAACCGAAGTGACTCACCGAGCCGGTGTCGGTCGCCCCGGGCGTTCGTTTCGTGATGGCATAAAGGATTGATCGGTATTCACCGGCGAGTACGTTACTTCCCGAACGAGTTGAGCAGGGGTGAAGCGTTGGGCTGATTGCGGAGGA
>JBDGPX010000099.1:0-34717 GCA_042219475.1 Halobacteriales archaeon | reverse complement strand
TGTTCTCGGCGGTGTTCGAGGCGCTCGTGATCGCATTCGGCGATCTGATCGTCCAAGCTACCGGCGCGGTCCCGGTCCCGGCCCGCTTTGCCTCGGTGTTGCCGGTGACGATCCTCTTCGGTCCTCCGGTCTATCTGCTCGGATTCATTAGCCCGTACGCCGCGGAGCTTTCGCGCAAACAGGGTGCTGGAGCTGCCTCGGGACACGTCTACGCCGTCGGTACAGCGGGCAGTATCCTGGGTGCCTTCGGGACGACGTTTTTTCTGATCCCATCGCTGTCGATCGAATCGATCGGGCTGCTCTTCGGCGCCCTGCTCATCGCGGCCGCGATCGCGACGGCGTTGCCATCGATCCGCTCACGCACGGTGGCCAACGGCGTGATCGTCGGGCTGTTGCTCGTCGGCGCCGCCGTCGGCAGTGTCCATGCCGGCACCCTTGAGGGCGAGGTCGTCTACGAGACACAGACGCCCTACCAGCAGCTCCGGATCGTCGATAGCGATGGCGTGCGAACGCTTTATCTCGGCGGCCAACGCCACAGCGCGATGGATCTCGATCAACCCAACCGACACGTCTATGATTACACCCGCTACTTCCATCTCCCCTTGCTCATGCGCGAGGACATCGATCGGGTGTTGTTCATTGGCGGTGGCGGATTCACCGGCCCGAAGATCTTCGCGGATCGGTACAACATCACCGTCGATGTCGCCGAGATCGATCCCGTCGTGATCCGGGCTGCGAAACAACACTTCGACGTCGAGGAATCGCCCCGACTCCGGATCATCAATCGTGACGGCCGCCAATACCTCCGGAATACTGACCGGACCTACGACCTGATCATCCTCGATGCCTACCAGCGGGATAAGGTACCCTTCCAGCTGACAACTGTCGAGTTTATGCGCCTCGCCGCTACGCGCCTCGATGAGGAGGGAATCCTCTTTGCGAACGTCATCGCAGCCCCGAGCGGCTCCGGTTCGCGGTTTTATCGGGCCGAGTACAAGACGATGCAGCAGGTGTTTCCCCACGTGTACGCGTTCCCGACTTCGGAGACCGGTCTGGTCCAGAACATCGAGTTGATCGCCACCAAGAACACCACCCGTGTCAGCCAGTCGACGCTGTATGCACGCAACGGACGTCGTGAAATCGGGATCGATCTCGCCGACGCGATCAGCTATTATCGGACCGATGTCCCGACCGATGATGTCCCGGTGTTGCGAGACGATAACGCTCCGGTCGATCAGCTGCTCGAGCCGATGATGGGGCGACGGTACATCATCGAACAGAACGGTTCACTGATCACCGAGAGCGCCGCCGGCTAACGGGGGACAGAGGACCGGAATTACCACTCCTTACAGTCCCCACAGACGAGTTCTTCTCCGTCACGCCACCGGGCCTCGGCGGTTTGGCCACACCGAGCACACGGGCTGCCGGAGGGATCCCATGTATAGGTCGCCGATGCCGGCGACACTGTCGCGTGATCGATGGGTACGGCCGTCCCCGTTTCAGTGGCTTCTGTCCCGTCTTCGCTCGTCGGTCCGCTCTCATCCGTGATCGTATCGACCGGCATATCATCGCCTTCGCCGCCGGTCACGTCACACACCGCCTTCGTCCGCTCGGTCGCCGACTCACCTCTATCGGCCTGCTCGTCGTCATCGCCATCGCCATCGCCGAGGAAGTCGGTAAGCGACCGATTCTCTGTCACGGGGTACGCTACGATCGATACCCCTGTAAGGGTGCCGGCGCCGGCCCGTGAACTAAAACTACTAGTAGCCCGCCGTCCCAGCGTCGGATATGGCCACGGTATCAGATCAGTTGCTCGGACTGGCGGGGGATTTCGCGACCGTGTTGCAGACCGATCCGATCTCGGCGCTGTTGGCGATCTGTGGGTTCGCACTCATTTTCGCGGCCTCGCAGGTAATCGGCTTGCTGACACTGGGGGCGATCCTCGAACTGTTTATGCCCGATTCGAGCGAGCAAACGCCTCAGCAAGGAGTCTGATCGCGGCCGTCCGGTCGGGACCGAGCGGCGATCCGGCGACGATACTGTCGGCGTGTTCGAGGATCGCATCAATACGATCGGCGACATCGGCCGGTGTTCCGGTGATGCAGAACGCGTCCAGCATCGGCTCGGTCACCGCCTCGAAGGCTTGGGTGAACTCGCCGGCCGCGATCAACTCCCCGATTTCCGCGGCGCGTTCGTCGTCGATCCCGTGCCGATCGATCACCGGCGGAGCGGCCCCGGCGGCGATGAAGGCAACCGGCGGCCGGGCGGCCTCCCTGGCAGCGGTTGCCGTCTCGGCGACGCTGACGCTCGCGAAGGCGGCGAAATCGAACGGCCCACGGTCGGCCGGCCGGTCGGCCATTCCGGTTTCGACCTGATCGCTGGCCCACGCGAAGTCGTCGGGATGGGCGGCATTGACAAGGACACCGTCGGCGTGTTTCGCGCTCATCCGGATCATGTGGGGACCCTGTGCGCCGACATACACCGGGATCGGATCGACCGTGTAGTTGAGTCCGGCGTCCTGGGCGAGAAAGGTCCCGTCGTGTTTGATCCGCTCACCGGCCCATAGCCGCTGGGCGATTTTGAACGTCTCAAGCACTCGTCGGAGGGGCCGATCGCGGTCGACACCCAGATTCTCGAGCGTCGAGGTGTCGCCGGGCCCGATACCGAAGATCGTGCGGCCATCCGATACCTCCGCCAAGGTCGCCATCCGGGAGGCTAGCGCCACCGGATGGCTCTCGTAGGGATTGGCGATCCCCGGGCCGAGATGGACGTGATCGGTGGCGGCGGCGATCCGATCGAGCGTGATGAACGGATCGCGGTTGTTGTAGTGACAGCTCGCGAAGACCGCATCGAAGCCGGCTGATTCGGCTGTTTCGGCCATGGTGACAACGTCTTCGATCGGGTGTTCGGGCGTGAGTTCGACGCCCCACATGCCGCCATCGGCGGGGTTGGTGGCGGTTTCAGCCATCGAAGGACCACCCCCGGAGTGCCTGGCGGACGAAGTCGGTCTCGACGGCCCGGAACAGGTTGTCGCTGCCGTCGTGGTCGCCGAACGCCCAGTCGCGGACGATCACCACTGGTTCGCCGCCGTCCCCTTCCCCCATGACGAGGTTCGCCGTCCCGGCGAGTTCGTCGACGACACTCTGGACGGTGACCGAGAGTTCGTGGCCGTGGCGGTCAGTCTCGCCGCGCCAATCCCGGCTTGCGGGCATGCCCGACCAGCCGATGGCGACTCCACGCTGTCCATGGCGGAACGGCCGGCCGCTGGTGTCCGTGACGATCACCGCCACGTCGCTGTCGAGGTTCCTCCGAATCCGATCGGCGCTTTCCGACGGGTGTTTCGGCAGCAGTAGGATCCGATCATCGCCTTCGATGTTGGACCGGTCGATGCCGGCATTGACGCCGATGTGGCCAAACCGGGTTTCCGTCAGCAGGAACGGTGCCTCGATGAGCACCTCCGTGCTCTCCTCGAGCACCGCTTGGGCGAATCGCGGGTCCTTCTCCTCGCCGGTGATCTCCCCCAACCGGTCGGCGATCTCCACCGCCCGTGGACCGGCGGGAAACGACGACAGCGGTTCGACCCGATCCTCGGTCTTCGAAATGATCGTGCTCGCGACGAGCACGACATCGCCATCCTCGGGAGAATCCTTCCGCTCGATGAGTCCGGCGAGATCATCGCCGGGCTCGATTTCCGGCAGGGAGGATACGGCGAAGGCTTCCATACCTCGACCTTACTGGGGGAGGTGAAAAACCGCGCGGATCATGGCCAGTATGGCCGCTGCTTTCGGTCGATCGGATGGGACAGCGCATCCATTGATCTCGTTGATTGGCCTCATGTCTGACGTTCGTCTGACGATTATACCCCTTTATTTCGAGTGGAAATAAACCGACATCGGCGGAATACTACGTTTCCCTGTGTGAGTTATTGATCTCTTATACAGGCGGCCGATCGTCACAACCGATCCGGACCGACTTTGATACCACTCGTCGCCGTATACTCGACCATGAGCGATCAGACCGCTGTTGTCACCTGTTTTTTGCGTCATCAGGGGGAGATCGCGCTCCTCAAACGGGCGGCGACTCGCGGGACCTATCCCGAACGCTGGGCCGGCGTCTCGGGCTATCTCGAGCATGGCGATCCCATCGAAACCGCTCGCATGGAGATCCGCGAAGAGGTCGGTCTCGGTGCACCCCGGATTGTCAGATCAGGATCGGCCATCCAGGTGGTAGATGAATCCGTTGATCGGACGTGGACCGTCCACCCGTTCCTCTTCGATGTCGAACATCGGGATTTCGATCCGGGCCGTGAACACAGCGCGATCGAATGGGTCCCAGCGACTGCGATACTTCGCCGGTCGACGGTCCCGGACCTCTGGCGGACCTATCGTCAGGTCGGGCCGTCCGTCGAGACGGTCGCCGACGATACCGAACACGGATCGGCCACCATTTCGATCCACGCCCTGGAGGCGCTTCGTGATCGAGCCGGTGAGCTTGCTGTCAAGGGTGACTCCCTCGAACCGATCCAGATCTACGCCGACCGGTTGCTCGATGCCCGCCCGGGCATGGCAGCCCTCCAGAACCGCATCAATCGAGCGATGGCCAACGCGACATCACCAGCGGCCGTCGAATCGGCAGCCATCGCCGGGATCGAGCGAGCCATCGATGCCGATACGGCCGCCGCGGCCAATGCCGCCGAGACGATCGCAGATTCGCGGGTACTCACCCTGTCACGATCCGGCACCGTCATCGAGGCACTCGCGGCTGGCACCGATACGGTCGTCGTCGCCGAATCGCGACCCGCCCGTGAGGGGATCACGGTCGCCGAAACCCTCGCCGCCGAGGGGGTCGACGTGACCGTCTGTACCGATGCGGCGATGGCGTCGCTACTCGCCGATGCTGATTCGCCCATCGAGACCGTGCTCGTCGGTGCCGATACGGTGTTGGCCGATGGTCGTGTCGTGAACAAGACCGGAACGCGATCGGCGGCGCTGGCAGCCGCCCACGAAGACGTCCCGCTATACGTCGTCGCCGCCTCGGATAAGATCGCCTTCGAGACGACGCCGACGGTCGAGGAGGGACCGGGATCGGCGGTCTACGATGGCGATGCCGATCTCACGCCCGTGAATCCGACGTTCGACGTCACGCCGACCGAGCTCGTGGATGGCGTGATCACCGAGGATGGGGTGCTCACATCCGACGACATCGAGGCGGTCGCCATGGACCATCGTTCGCTCACGACATGGCCGGAACCGAATGACGATGGGATGTCCCCGGACGAACGGTCAGCGACGGACGGCGAGTGATGCGGCTGTTTGCTGAGGGTGATGTCCGATCGGTCGGATCAATCCTCGATGGCCCGTTCCCAGAACTTCAGGAAATTCTCCCCGAGTAGCTTCGCGGCTTCGGCCTCGGTGAATCGCTCTTCGATCCCCTCGCGCAACACCGACCAGTCTTCGTACCGTTCGAAGGCACCGAATCCCTCCCCGAGGACGACATTGTGCTCCTCGCGAAACCCGACTTCCTCGAGAGCCTCGTAGGCCCCCTCTTTGAGCGGCTCCGGATAGCCCACATCGATGGAGCTGAAATCCGATCCGATCCCGACACGATCCACGCCGAGGATGTCCACGGCGTGTTCGAGATGGTCGAAGAAGATATCGATCGACGGATCGGACTCATCGGTGAGGAAAAACGGCACCGCAACGATTCCCATGTAGCCGTCGGCTTCGGCGAGTGCCTTGATCTCCTCATCGGATTTGGCCCGATCATGATCGAAGACGGCTTCACAACAGGAGTGGGTGACTGCGACCGGCCGTTCGGCGGCCTCGATGCCGTCCAGGGTGGTCTGTTTGCCACAGTGTGAGAGATCGACGACGGCCCCAAGGTCGTTCATCCGCTCGATGACGTCCAACCCATGATACGAGAGTCCACCGTCGGAGCGATCGGTACAGCCGGTTCCGATCCGGTTCTGTTCGTTATAGGTGAGCTGCATGATCCGGACACCCCGGTTGTACAGTCGTTCGACGGCATCGACATCCCCCTCGATGGCGAACCCGAGGTTCTGGACGTTGAGGATCACGCCGACGTCGTCCGCATCGGCGACATCGCGAGCCTGCGTCGGCGTGGTCACCTTCCGAAGCCAGTCGACGGCGTCGAACCGAGCCTGCCAGCGGTCGAGGGCACGATCGACACCCTCGGCGAAGGACAGCGCCGGGTCGGAGGCGTACATCGTCACGCTCGTGAGGTTCACGCCAGCCTCCGTGTAGGCCTGCCGGAACTGCTCGCGATAGTCGGGATTCGTTCGGAGCTGTCTGACCGCTTCCTCGCTGATGGCGTCGGCGGCCACCCGCCGTCCTTGCTCTTCGATCGCGTCGGCCATGGTCTCCTCGATGGCGTCGTTGAGGACCCACGGTATCCCCGCATGATAGTCGAATACTAGTTGTCCCATATTCATCCCCTCATGACCGTTCCCAATATACCTACCCCGATCGGCGACCGCCCGCTGACCGCAGTCTCGACCGTATCGCCCTGTACCGTGATTCAATCGGGTGTGAGTTCGAGACCGTGCCGTGGCGTGAAGCGAGGGCCCACGAACCATGACACCCAAAGTGTGTCTTTGTGATGTTTAGCGTCCAAAGCAGGCAGATTTTTGTGATTCGGTGTGGCTATAGCGGACTGACCCGCCCATGAACGAGAAACGGATCGTCGTCGCGTTGTTCGGGGTGGCGGTCGCCGCGGTGATCGGCTTTATCGCCGTCCAATTCATCGCGGCGGTCACGGTCGCCATCTTCCTCTACTACTCGACGCGACGGTATTACAAAGCCCTCCGCAAACTGCGCCTCCCGGAACGAGTGCGAGCCGGTATCGTCCTTGGATCACTTGCCATTCCCCTGTTGTTGTTGATCAGTTACACGGTCGTGTTGCTCGTGATCGAGATCCGACGGTTCATCACCGAGACGCAGTTCATCCAGGTAGCCGCCGAGAACGTCTCGTGGTTCGGCGGCATTTCGTCGTTTCCCGAACTCACCGTCGAGGGACTCTACCGCGCCTATCAGGCCGGCGAGCTCGATGTGTTCATCAATTTCGCCACGGAGAATGCCCCCTTCCTGACGGCTCTCCTCTCGGACTTTTTCCTCAACATGTTTGTCGTCGTCGTGTTGACCTACTACTTCCTCATCGATGGGGCTCGGATCCGCGACTGGTTGCTTCGCTTCGATGACGAGGCGATCATCCGTGAGTATCTTGAGGCTGCCGACCGGGAACTCGAGGCTGTCCTCTTCGGCAATCTGTTGAACGTGATCGCGATCTCATTCATCGCGGTCATCTCCTTTAGCGCCTACAACGCGTTCGTCCCTGATCCCGTTCAGGTCCCGTATCCAACGCTCGCCGGTGCTCTCACTGGGATCGCGAGTTTAGTCCCGGTCGTCGGCATGAAGATCGTTTATCTCCCCTTGACGGCCATTGCTGCACTGCCGGTCTTCCTCGGCGGCGATCAGTCGCTGTTGGTCTACGTCGGTGGCTTCCTCGCCGTGGCTGTCATCGTCGTCGATACGATCCCCGATCTGATCCTCCGACCGTTGCTCAGCGGCGAAAGCACCCATGTCGGCCTCTTGATGCTCGCGTACACACTGGGACCGGTTGTCCTGGGGTTCTATGGGCTCTTTTTCGCCCCGATTATCCTCGTCATCGGGTTGACCTTCGCCAACACGGCGCTTCCTCGCCTCCTCGGTGCCGAAGAACCGGACGGGCTTCCGCCGGACCAATTGCGGCTCGACGATTTCCAATACTGACACGACCATCCCTCCGGCGGTTGCGATGGTGATCGATCAGTGTCTGTGACTCATACTATCGGAGCTGGTGCTCCATCGGACTTTTTTAGCCCCGTCCGCTATCTACTGATGGTGGTGATGATGACAGTTACCCCCGCAGAGCCCCTTGTGATGAAACTGGTTTCCTGAACCACCACCAACGTTTCTGGCAGAACTCTCCGTGTGAGCCGGCCCGACTGTCCTCGCCGCCGTGTCCCACTCAATGGTATCGCCGGTTCGTCCGTGCCGATAGCTTCGCCACCGTGTGTCGAAAGCGAATCCTTCAATTCGGGGGCCGATCAGCCTCGGATATGACGATCGATCACGTCGGTATCCACCCGTCCGTTGACATCGTGTTTCCACCCGAACAGATCCGTGATGGGCTTGATGACCTCGACGCGAAGGTGTCGATCGTCGACGAGTCCGAGCTCGTGGATGTCGATGCCATTGTCACCGGCCGCCATCACGATGCGTTCCTCGACGATCTGGAGTGGGTCCACGTCATCTTCGCAGGCGTCGATCACTTTCCGATCGATGCCTACGAGGACGCTGACGTCGCGATCACCAACAGTTCGGGGATTCACGGGACTGCCGTCGGCGAGACCGTCACCGGTTATCTGACGATGCTCGCGCGTGATCTCCACACCTACACCCGCCAACAGACCGACGCCGAATGGCACCAGACGGCCTGGGATTCGCCGTTTACCCTCGAAGGTGAGACGATCTGTGTCATCGGCCTTGGATCGCTCGGCCAGGGAATCGCCGAGCATGCCGCCGCCATGGGCATGCACGTGACTGGCATCCGTCGGTCGGACGAGCCCGTTGACGCCGTTGAGACGCTGTATACGCCGGACGAACTCCACGAGGCGATCGCCGACGCCCGTTTCGTCGCGCTGGCGGTTCCGCTCACCGAGGCGACCCGCAACTTGATCGGTGCCACGGAGCTCAAGCGAATGCGGGAGGATAGCTATCTGATTAACGTCGCTCGTGGAGAGGTCGTCGATCAGGCTGCCCTGATCGAGGCCCTCCGGACCGACACGATTGCCGGCGCAGCCCTCGATGTCTTCGAGGAGGAACCGCTGCCGGCCGACTCGCCGCTCTGGGATTTCGAGGACGTGATCATCACACCCCATCGATCGGCGGTGACCATCGATTACCACGAAGCGGTTGCCGATCTCGTCCGGGAGAACTTCGCCTGTTTGGCGGCTGGTGCATCGATGATCAATCGGATCAGGTGAACTCCCCGCTAGAAGAACTTGAAGAGGTCGTCGCGCTGCTGATCGTGGAGGTGGGCCCGAACCGCCTCAGTTAGCGAGTCGATGTTGCCCCGCTTGGCACTAATTGGAGCGATAATGTCCTGCCATTGCTGCCAGGGTGGCGGGAATCCGAACCGATCGGCGATGTCGTTGAGACGTTCGTCGGCATTATCGACCTTGTCCATCTTGTTGACCGCGATGACCGTCGGAATCCCGAGTTCGGAGAGCAGGCCATACATATCGATGTCGTGGGGGACTTCGTCGCGGGCCTCGTGACGATCGATGATGTCGACGGCGCTCTTGCCATCGATAACGAGGACGGCAGCGAGGATGTTGTCGGCGTAGGTTTCGAGATAGCGGACGATGTCGGTTTTGATCTGTTCGCGGCGATCCTCGGAGACGCCCTCCATGAACCCGAATCCCGGAAGATCAGTGAACATGAAATCCTCGGAGGCCCAGTCGTAGTAGTTGGGCTCGCGCGTAACGCCCGGGGAGCGTCCCGTCGCGAACTGATGGCCGGTGAGTTCACGCATCAACGTCGATTTCCCCACGTTCGACCGGCCGACAAACACCACCTCCGCGTCCCGATCCGGACGGTCATCGAACATTACGGCCGAACCTACGTCACCGGGAGTTAAGCGCCTCACGGTCATGTCGGGGTGAATCGAACCATGGATCCCCGCCCTATATACTTCAGGCCACCGACGCTCCGGCGTGCGACTCGTACAGGTCACCGTCCCGGCGGGCAAACGTGGGGCGGTCCTCGAGACGCTCGACGACGAGGGGATCGACTACGTCGTCACCGAGGAAAAAAGCGGCCAGGAATTCACGGATGTCGTCTGGTTTCCGCTCCCACAGAACGCCGTCGAACCGGTGCTTGAAGAGCTCCGCGCGGTCGGGATCGATGACCACGCCTATACCGTGGTCGTCGCCGCCGAAACCGTCGTTTCGCGCCGGTTCGATCAGCTCAAGGAACGCTACAGCGAAGAGGCGGAGACGACCGATCGCATCTCCCGGGAGGAGATCCGGGTCCGGGCCGATGATCTGGCCCCGAACCGCCTTACGTACGTCGTGATGACGATCGTGAGCGCCGTCATCGCGACCGCGGGGGTCCTGCTCAATTCCGCAGCCGTCGTCGTCGGATCGATGGTGATCGCGCCGCTGATCGGCCCCGCCATGGCGACCAGCGTCGGAACCGTCCTCCAGGACCGCGAGTTATTCGTTCGTGGGACCAAACTCCAGATCTTCGGGTTCCTCCTGACGATCATCAGTGCCGCCGTCTTCGCCTGGTTGGTCAAGACACTCCTGCTTGTTCCCCCGACACTCGAAATCCTCGAAATCGCACAGGTCCAAGAACGGCTCGCGCCCGACTTCCTCGCGCTGGCGATCGCCCTCGGTGCCGGTGTTGCTGGCGCCTATAGCCTCTCCTCGGGCGTGTCGACATCTCTCGTTGGCGTTGCCATTGCAGTCGCGCTCGTTCCCCCGACGGCCGTCATCGGTATTGGGATCGCTTGGGGGCTCCCGATGGTCGTTTTGGGCTCATCGGTACTCGTCCTCCTGAACTTCCTTTCGATCAACCTCGCCGCGCTTGCGGTGTTCTGGTGGCAGGGCTATCGGCCGCGATCGTGGTTTGCCGAGGATGCCGCCCGGTCGGCGACCATCAAGCGTATCGGCGTTCTCGTCGTAGCGATCGCGATCCTGTCGTTGTTTCTCGGTGCCGTGACCCTCTCGTCGCTGTCGGCAGCGACGGCCGAGCAGGACATCCGCAACGATGTCAACACGGTGATGGACCGATCGGAGTACCAGTCTCTTTCACTCATCGAAGTTCAGATCCGCGAGCGTGGGACGTTGTTTGCGCGGCAACCGTCAGGGGTGGTCGTCACCATCGGCGTACCGCCTGGCGAATCCTATGCCGACGTCTCGACCCGTCTCGCCGAGCGGATCAAACAGGACCACGATATCACTGTCGAGGTCCGGTTCGTCGAGCGGGTTGAGCTCTGATACGCCTCCCGTTAGCCGTCCCGGGTCGGGAGTTCCGGCCGATAATCGAGCGCCTCGATCGCGGCCGTGAGCACGGTATCGATGTTGTCGTCATCGGTTACACTCATGTAATGATCCGCCTCGACGTCGGTCGAGAGATCCGATTTGTTGGCGACGGTCAACACAGGAACATCATCGAACCGCGCGACGAGCTCATCCCGGAGTTCGAGTTGGGCCTCGATGGGATAGCCACACGTTCCGCTGGGATCGAGAAAGACGAGCACGCCGTCGGCGACGTGCTCGATCGCGCTGACCGCTTGGCGTTCGATCGCGTTTCGCTCCTCGGCGGGCCGGTCGAGTAGCCCGGGCGTATCGACCAGCTGATAGCGGATCCGTTGGTGTTCGATGTGGCCAACACGAATACCGGTGGTGGTGAATGGATACTCGGCGATCTCGTTTTCGGCGTTGGTAACGGCGTTGACGAACGAGGATTTGCCGACGTTCGGATACCCCGCGATGACAAGGGTCGGTTCGTCGGGCCGGATGTCCGGCAGCCGCTTGAGATCGTCCCGTGCCGTCCCGACCGCCGTGAGATCGTCGCCGATCTCCTCGACGACATCGGCCATTCGGGCGAAGCCCTGTTTTCTGATCTTTCGGGCCGCATCAGGGCTTTTCCCCCGGACTTTCCCCTGATACTCCCGACCGAGTTCTTTGGTCTTGCGGGCCGCCCAGCCGATCTCCGAGAGGTGCTGTTTCAGGGCATCGACATCGGCGATCGCGTCGGCCAGTTCCCGGTAAAACGGATCGATCGCCTCGAAGTCCGGCCACGCCGTGACGACGTTTTCGAGGTTGTCCGAGAGGACGTTCGAGGCCGTCAGGAGCATCGATTCCTGGGCCTCGACGCCGGACTTTGCCCGACCGGCCCGTGCCGCCCGCGAGAACGCCGTGTCGATGAGCTCCTCATCGGTGGGCGTGGTCGGGAGCGATTCGAAAATCATCGTTGATCTCTACCGCGCCAAATCATAAAAGCCCGTCCGTTGGCGCCGCCAACGCGTCGGTTCAGCGCCGTTCGCGGAGTTCCGCCCGTAGATCGCCGATGTCGAGGTCCTTCATCGCGAGCAACACCAGCAGGTGATACACCAGATCGGCACTCTCGTGGACGAGCTCGGCGTCCTCATCGTCCTTTGCCGCCAGAATGACCTCCGTGAGTTCCTCGCCGAGTTTCTCGAGGACGGCGTTCTCGCCTTTCTCGTGGGTGAACAGCGAGGCCGTATACGACCCCTCCGGGAGTGTCGCCTTACGGTCTTCAATGACGGCGAACAGCTCATCGAGGACGGCCGCGTCGGTCGACGGGGTGTCCCCGTCTGAGCGATCGTTGGTCACGGGAGGTCGACGACCTCCTGGATGGGTTCGAGATCGTCGAACTCCGACCGGTCCTGACGGCCCTCATCGAAGACGTCCTCGTTGATCTCGATCGGCGCGTTGGTCCGGGCGGCCAGTGCCAGGGAGTCACTTGGGCGGGCGTCGACGACGACGTCGTTGCCACGTGGAGTGTTTAGATGGAGGTCGGCGATGTAGGTATCCTCGACGATGGCGCTGACGACGATCCGTTCGACGCGGCCACCGAGTTCCTCGATCACATCGAGCATCAAATCGTGGGTGAGCGGGCGGCCGATCCCCTCGGCATCCAAGCCACGGGCGATACTGACCGCTTCGTCAAAGCCGATGAAAATCGGAAGCACATCATCACCGGCAGTCTCGTCGTCGTCCGGAGCGAGAATCACGACTGGCACCGGGCCGTCTGGAGTTCCCGCCACCCGGACGGCATCGATGGCGGCGTTCATATCCCTATTCAGACGAGGAAGGATGAAAACCCTACGTTCCCGGGGATGAGATAGTACTGAAAACCCCGTCTCCGAAGTGTTCCGATCGCGCCGCCTAAATACCGATGATGTTCAACAGCTGGATGGCGATGCCGAAGAGGACACCGAAGGCGATGACCGTCCGGGGATCGATCCGGATCGCGTTGCTGTCTTCGGCGTCGAAGTACCGGACCAACCCGGCACTGCTCATGAGGCCGCTCGAGTTACTGTCGCCGCTCATTATCGGATCCTCGCCGGGCGCTTGGCCTAAACCTTTCGTTGACCGGTCGTCGTTAGCGTCGCCGGGAGCCGATCAGTCGGTCTGCCCACACCAGTCTAATGCGGTCAGCGCCAGGATTTGGGTTGTTTCGATGAGGGAGTCGATCTCGACCCACTCATCGGCTCCGTGAGCGTTCGCTCCCCGTGGACCGACTGACGGACACGGGATATCGTAGTACCGGTTGTAGAACCGTTCGTCGTTGCCGCCGCTGCCACCGCCGAACGTGGTCGTGCCGCCCGTGATCGATTCAGCATGCCTCTGGACCGTCCGGACGAGTTCGGCGTCGGTGTCAAGTTCGTGGGGTTCGGCGTTCCAGCCGAACCACTCCAGCTCCGGCGGGTGGTCCGAGAGCCACTCGTCGGCCGCGACGGCGGTCTCGACGGCTTCCTCGACGTCGGCACGGACCTCCTCGCGGGACTCGCCCGGCGGCCAGCCGATCCGGCACTCAAGGATCGCTTCCGACGGGACCGTCGACGGCCAATCACCCCCGCGGATGACCCCGACGTTGAGATTGGTCTCGTGGCCATCGAGTTGGGGATCGGTTCGCTGGGCCGGTTCGTAGGAGATGCGGGCCTTTCGCTCCTGATCCAGCTCGTCGAGGGCATTGTACAACGTCACGGCGTTGCCGATAGCATTGACGCCGTCGTAGCCACGCGCTGCGTGGGCGGATCGGCCAGGGACGGTGATTCGGAAGTACATTACGCCGGCGCTTGCCATCCCGATGTTCGGCACGCCCGAGGGTTCGGTGATGATGGCACCGTCGGGCTGATAGCCCCGTTCGAGCGCCGAGAGGACGCCGCCGACGCCCCCGTCTTCCTCTTCGATCGTCGTCTGGATCGTCAGATCGCCGGCCAGTTCGGCCCCTTCCTGTCGGAGAGCGTCGTAGGCGATCAGAATACAGGCGACACCACCCAGCATATCGTTGCTCCCCCGCCCGTAGAGGCGTCCGTCCTCGATCGTCGGCGACCACGGTTCCTTCGTCCATTCATCCTCGTTAACGGGGACGACATCGACGTGCCCGCTCAGGGTCAACGATCGACCCGTGGCCGAATCATCTCCCTGGATCGTGACCGCGACGTTCGGCCGGCCATCGTACCCATATTCCTCGAACGATGACGTCTCGAAATAGCCCCGATGATCCTCGAGGTTCGCCGGATCCGGCTCCCAAACGTCGGGCGACAACCCCTGTGATTCGAGATACTCGATCACGACCGACTGGGCCGGTCGTTCGTTTCCCGTCACCGACTGTTGTTCGATGAGTTCGGTCGTGAGATCGACGATCGCCGTCCGGTTTTCCGCGATCCGATCGCAGACTGCTTCCTTGATCGACATGCTTTGGGGTGGTGATCTAACGGATAAAAACGTTGTATGCTGAGGAAATCCTCTCCCGATGATGCCACCGGAAGGCTGGCCGCCTAGAGGGTGATTTCCGTCGATTTAATGCTGTGGTGACTGTCAGTGATCCTATGTTGCACTCCCGTCCGGTATACCGGCAAGCGTCAAACCGTAGGAAATCCTTATTTTAGAGGACGGTCAAACAATATTAGCGATGTCCGTTACCCTCAAAGACTTCTACGCCGATTGGTGTGGCCCGTGTAAGACCCAGGAACCGATCCTCGAGGAACTCGAGGAGGACTGGGGCGACCGTATCACGATCGAACGGATCGATGTCGATGAACACCAGGATACGGCCAACGAATACCAAGTCCGCTCGATCCCCACGCTCGTCGTCGAGGACGATGACGGCGTTGTCGAACGGTTCGTTGGTGTCACCCAACGCGAACAGCTCGAAGACGCACTCGAGAAGGCCGG
This sequence comes from Halobacteriales archaeon, assembly GCA_042219475.1. Taxonomy (GTDB): domain Archaea; phylum Halobacteriota; class Halobacteria; order Halobacteriales; family Hikarchaeaceae; genus Chewarchaeum. The sequence continues at coordinate 19,722 of JBDGPX010000099.1, read as the reverse complement.
CGCCTGAGACCACCGCCGTAAGTGAGGCGGCGTGTTCCTGCCCGTATCATCTCGACCGTTGACCACCTCGCGCTGTTTCCTCTTGGCTTTCTGAGCCGTCGTCCTCGCCTTTGGGTCCCGCATCAGGGGACTTATGCGAGCCGTGATGCTGATCCCCCAGCACATGGGATCGATCGACACCGACGCGATGACTGACCGTGCGACTGCGGCGATCGATGACCGCCGTGAGGACATCATCGAGCTCGCTGAATCGGTCCGGGATGAACCCGAACTCGGATTCAAAGAGACGAAAACCACCCGCAAGGTCGCGACGGCCTTCGAGGACCTCGGGATCGAAGTCGAGACCGACCTCGCCATCACCGGCGTTCGGAGCCGCATCGGTTCCGGGGAGCTCGTCGTTGCGGTTATCGGCGAACTCGACGCCCTCGTCAACCCCGAACACCCGAGAGCCGATCCCGACACCGGCGCGGTTCACGCCTGTGGCCACCACGCCCAACTCGCGAACCTCTACGGAACGGCGATCGCCTTCGCGGAGACTGATATCATCGATACCTTCGATGGCTCGATCGAACTGATCGCCGTTCCAGCTGAGGAATATCTCGATCTGGGCTATCGAAAGACGCTCGTCGACAGCGGAGACCTCGAGTTTTTGGGCGGGAAACAGGAGCTGATCCGACGGGGATATCTCGATGACGTCGATGCTGCACTGATGGTCCATGCCGGCAGTGAAACGCCTGAGCGCACCATTACAGCCGACATCTCCTCGAACGGGTTCGTCGGGAAATTCGTCACTTACGAGGGTAGGGAATCCCACGCCGGGGCGGCTCCCGACGAAGGGATCAACGCCCTCAACGCCGCTATGCTCGGGATGAACGCCATCCATACGGCCCGCGAACGTTTCCGTGACGAGGATCACGTTCGGGTCCATCCGATCCTCACCCACGGTGGCGACGGTGTGAACGTCGTGCCCAGCGAAGCAACCATGGAATCGTACACGCGGGCGAAAACCGTCGAGGCCATTGAGGCGGCCAACGACGATGTCAACCGAGCGTTGGAATCGGGTGCAATGGCCGTCGGCGCTCGCGTCGAAATCAACGACTACCCGGGCTATCTCCCGATGCGGTCGGATCCAACGCTGGTCGCTGCTTTCGAGGCACATGCGACCGATCGTCTCGGTGATGACGGCGTCAGTAAGGAGACCGTTCACATGACCGGATCGACCGACATGGGCGATATCACCCAGCTCGTCCCGGGCATCCAGCCGTTCATCGGCGGCTTCGACGGTGCCGTCCACTCTCGGGAATTTCACACCGTTGACGAGGAGATGGGGTACGTGATACCGTCGAAGCTCACCGTAGGTACCATCATCGATGTCCTCGCTGATGCCGACCGTCGTGAGGCCCTTATGGCGGCGAAAGCCGAGAAGACCGATGTCGAGACGTATCTCAAGACCGTCCGGACGATGCGGGCCGACGTCGTCGGCGATTATCTGACACCGGAGTCGTAACCACTGAGACCGCGGCCCGCCTCGTGATTCGCCTCACAACGACGTGAGAATCGCTGAGCTATTACTTGAATTCGACACCCGGGTCGTGCATCCCGTCGTTGTTTGCGGCGATGTTGATCAACAGCGGCGTGAGGGTCTCGACTTCGGCTGCGACCCCCAGATCGCCAGCGTCGAGCGCTCGAAGCCCGTCGATTCCTTCGGCGAGCAACCGAACGGTTTCTTTGGCGTCGGTATCATCGCCGACCAACAGCGTATCGAAGTCGATCGTCGCGTCTAAGTTCGCCAGCCGATCGGCCGGCAGGTTGTGAAACGCCCCGACCAGCGGGATCCGATCCGGAACGGTCCCGGCGGCATGTTCGAGGACGCTCCCGGCCGGCGGCGGCGCGTAATGGAACCCGTCATCGTTGCGATCGATCCCGACGGCCGGGCTGACGAGGATCGCGTCGTCATCGAGGCGGTCGGCGACTGTCTCGATCGTATCGGTCACGTAGTACGGCGGGACGGCGAGAATCACAACGTCCGCCCGATCAGCCGCCATCTCGTTGCGGAAGCCAGCGACCTCCCGGTCGATCCCCCGGCTCGACAGTTCGGTCTCGTACTCTTCGGCTTTGGTCCGGGCGCGTTCCGGCTCGCGCGAGCCGATGATGATCTCGTGATTCGTATCGTAGGCCCACCGGAGGGCGAGTCCCTCGCCGATATCACCGGTGCCGCCAAGGAGCGCGATTCGCATGGATTCTATCACTCCTTAGTCCAGGGGGGTTAAGCGTTGTACGGTCCGCGGTCGGCCGATTACACTCGGGGGACAACCGGGATCATGATCACCGTATTTCGAGATGTGCCGGCAGATCGTTGATGGTCTCGACGACGGTCGTTGCCCCGACGCTCTCGAATTTCCGGCGCCCCTCGTCGCCGGTCAATCCACCGGTGAGGACACCGACGCCGTAATACTCCCGGTCGGGATCGTCCTCGGTGGCGTTGATCGCCATCCGGACGTCATCGAGAGTATCCCCGGCAAAGGCGAGCGCGTCCGCACCGAACCGCGTAGCTAGTTCCTGTAATGCGGTCGGATCCGGCTTGCCGGGGGTCGGATCGTCCATGGTGAACCGATGCTCGGGCGGGACGTCGAGGCCGATCCGTTCGAGGGCAATGAGCGTCTCCGCTTCCGGCCGTCCCGTTACGATCCCCACGTCGAAGTCCGCAGTGAAGGCCTCGATCGTCGCCGGCTCGATCAACACCGGCTCGTCGTGAATATATCCCGGTTCTTCGTGATCGGGTTCCTCGTCTTCGAGTTCGCGATAGAGCTCCGACCCCAGGTAGAGTTGCTGGAAGACTGCCCTGATTCGGTCCGGATCCCACTGATCGAACACGTCGGTCGCTCGGTCACCGAGTTCGGCCTCGATCACCGCCTTGGCGGCTGTGAGCCCACCGCCGCGGTCGGCGATCCGGTCGCCGAATGTCTCGGCGTCGAGATTGAATCCCTTCCGGCGGGCCAACACGAGTAGTGCCCCCGCATCCGTGACGATCCAATCGTTGTTGAACCCGCCGGCGTTCTTGAGCGCCTGGATGGTGGCGTCGTTGATCGACTCGCCGTACAGCCGATCGACCGTCTCGACGATCGCGCGGCGATAGGAGTCGGAGACGTCGATGAGGACCCCGTCGATATCGAGTACGACCGCGTCAACGCGCATGTGTGACGTCCCGACAGCGAGGTTGAAGGACTTACCGTTCTCCGGTCACGGTTGGCCGGTTGAGGCGTCTTCGCTTGACGACACTATCGGTCGCTACATCCCGGCGAGGTGGCCCAATAAAGCGTCGTTCCCGGGAGTGTCTCCGGGCGGATATCGATCGTCGGCGGATCCATCCCGAGCGTCGTAAACGCGAGATCGGCATCGAGTCGTCGGGCAAATTCACGGGCCGATCGGTGGAGTTCCGGCGGGAGATTACACCCGTAAACGATCGACGTCTCTGGATATCGAGCAAGTGTTGGATCGGTGAGGTCATCGCGGACGAACGTGACACCAGCCGGTACCGATCGTTTCTGGACATCCATCGCGGTCACCGAAACGCCACGGTCGGCCAGCCCGTCGGCCACGTCAGTTCGGGTGCCGATTCCCACCTCGACGGCGTGAGCGTAATCGGCGAGCCGACTGACAATCGCAATACGCGCGTCAGCTCTCACAGCGGGATGTTTATGACCCGCCTTTCCTTACGTGTTATCACATGCTCGTCGACATCGTGCCGGTCGGTGAGGTGGACGCGCAGGTCAAGCGCGAAGCGTCCTCCGCGCTCCGAACGATCTATGATTGTGATGTCACCGTGCATGATGAGGAATCAATCCCGTCCGGCGCGTATGACTCCTCTCGCGACCAGTATCGGGCCGAAGAGTTCATCGAACTCGCGGGACAGGTCGGTGATGGCTCGAAGAACATCGCCGTCACACCTGCCGATCTGTTCTATCGCCGGCGCAACTACGTCTTCGGTCTTGCCTATCTCGATGGCAACGCAAGCGTCGTCTCGACATACCGGTTACAGACGTCCTCGGACGGCGGGTTCTCGAACAAATCCGCCGGCCAGATCTTCTCCGAACGGATCCGCAAGGAAGTCGTCCACGAGATCGGCCACACCCTGGGACTCGAACACTGTGACAATCCCCGGTGTGCGATGAACTTCTCGCCGACGGTCCGGGAGGTCGATCGCAAAGAGGAGACTCTTTGTGGGACCTGCAAACGATACGTCGACTGACCCCGATTTCGAACGCCAGCCCTCTGACCGCCCGTTCTCCGATTTCGCATCGTCTGCCACAGGGGGTAGCTTAACGTATCCATGACCGGTGGCTGTCGGTACGCCGAACGGGTGGGACCCGTCGGCTAACCCAGCCATGTCAACGCATGATCTCATCGTTCGAAACGCGTATGTCTATGACCGTGATGCTGTCGTCGATATCGCTGTCGACGGGACGACGATCACGTCGGTTGCCCGATCGATCGAAGGGACGGACGAGACCGAAATCGATGCCGAATCGAACCTCGTTTCCCCAGGCTTCGTTGAGTGTCATCTCCATATTGACAAGGCCTTCGGAGCGTGTGGCGGTCGTTTTCCACACGGTCACGATGAACCGTTTACGTTCGAACGCATCGCCGACCACGAACGCCGGTACTTCGAGGAAGCCACCGTCGAGGACATCACGCGCAACGCGATCAAGAACATCGAGATGGCCGTCGCCGCCGGGAGCACCTATATCCGATCACACGTCTCTCTCGACGTCGAACGGCTCGGGCTCCAGAACGTCGAGGCCTGTCGGGCTGCCCGCGAGCAAACACGCCATTTGGCCGACCTCCAGCTCGTCCCCGCCGGGGGTGACCCTACTGATGCCGCCGAACGATCGCTCCTTGCCGACGCCATCGAGACTCTCCAAGCCGATGCCCGTCCCGAGGAGGGGATCCTCGTCGGCGGTGCCGATCCGGCCACCAGACATACCGACATCGAACGGACCATCCAGGGCTGGTTCGAGGTCGCCACCGACCACGATGTCGGTATCGATCTCCACATCCACGACGGCGGCAATCTCGGCGTGTACGAACTCGATCGATTGGCCGTGCATACGGACGAATTCGAGTACGATGGTCGGGTGACGGCGAGTCACAGCTATGGTCTCGCCCACGTCCCTGAATGGCGGCTCGAGGAGGCGATCGCTGACTATCTCGATGTCGATCTCAAGTTCGTCACCTGCTATCAGAGTACCCGGCCGGATATGCCGGTCCGAACGCTTCTCGATGAGGGGGTCACGCTCGGGCTCGGTACCGACAATGACCGCGATTTCGTCTTCCCGCATGGCAACGCCGATGTCCTTGAGGGCGCCCTAATCGAATCGAACAAACTCCACGGCGATCGTACGTTCGTCGAAGACTATCGTTGGTACGACACCAACGACGGGCTCGAGGCGCTCTGGTCGATGATGACGACGGAAGGCGCAAAGGTCCTCGGCATCGAGGAGGAGTATGGTATCGAGGCGGGGACCGGTGCCAACTTAGTGATCCTCGACGAACCGTCGCCACAGTGGGCGATCATCGGCCAGGCCGAGCGTACCTATGTGATCAAGGACGGAACGATCGTCGTCGAGGACGGCGATCTCGTCCCCGAGCATACCGTCGTCGAGGGCTATCGCGACGTTCTTGATGAGCCGATCCGGTAGCTCTCTCATCGCCCGGTCGGGGATCACATTGTGCTGTGACGACTGCATCGTGACCGGTGTGTCAGGGTCGATCGAAGAGGGGAGGGGGAAGGGAGGGGGAAGGGATGGAATTTAGGATCCGAGAGGGTGTCGGACCACTAGACGCTACCCAGCCGGGTAGCACAATAGTTGAAACGCCCGTATCAAACGAACGTTGTGCCTAATATTTTTGGCTGGCTGATAGTTGGGGACAAATATGTTAGGTATTGGTTGACGAATCGATCGTCAGCTCAAGGATTCGCTTGATCCCTTTCCGGAGATGCTGGTGGACCGTCGGCGCGGTCACATCGAGCTGCTCGGCGAGTTCTTCGCCTGACAGCTCACGCGGCCACTCGAAAAACCCTGCCTCATAGGCGGTTTCGAGTACCTCCGTCTGGCGGTCGGTCAACGCAGCCGTCGGATGTCCCAACGGCTCGTATGTCCGGTTGTGCTCCCGTTGGGCGAGGAGGTTGACATCGCCCTCGTGGCGATCCTGGCAGTATTGGATAAATCCCCTGACGCTCACAGTGTCGGGGAGTTCAGCAGAGACTCGGGTTCGATCCGTGTCGGCAGTCAGCTGCTGGAGTGTCCCGCCGTGTTCGGTGAACAGTGACCCGATCTTGAACTCCGCCAGTTCGAGTTCGAGCCGGAGATCGTCCGTCTGGGATTCGAGACGTTCGATATCGGTGATGAGTCGGTGTCGGTCGATGATTTTTTGGACTCGCTCTGGATCGTCGCCGTTGAGAGACACCGTTGTGACCCACGTCCCGTCTGATCGCGGGGTGATGTCATTGAGTTCGATCTGTGTGCCGATCTGTCCGGCGATCCGTGACAATGGCCCGACGGTACCGGTAAAGTCGAGTTCGAGTTCGACATAGTCGTCGCTGAACAGTCGCCGCTTTCGCTCGGTGATATCGATCGCTTGTCCGAGCCGTTTACCCAACTGGGTCAACAACTCACGCTCTTCCTCTCCGAACGCTGCTGGCTCGGATGCATAAATTTCCATGATAGCGTCGATCTCGGTCCCGATTTTAAGGGGGATTATGATCGATGACCGGAACTCCCGATTCAGCGCCGTTGCCCGCCACGGCTCGAAGGCGGGATCGGAGATGATCCGATCGATGACCCGGACCTCACCACTATCGTATGCTTGTATTGCCGGTGGCGACAGTTCTTCATCACTGACCGCTGCGCCGAGCAGTTCGGTCAAGTAGCCGTTGCTGTGGCCGGCTTTGGCCCGTTCGGTAAATTCGCCGGTCGATTCGTCACGCTTGCCGATCCAGGCGAACCGGTATCGGTCCTGTTCGACGAGACGTTCGAGGATCCGTTGTTCGATCTCCTCCCGGGTCGTCGCGTTCATGATATCCTGATTGATGTCACGAACGAGTTCCTCACGCCGACTCCGGCGAGTTAGCTGTTCGGTTCGCCGTCTGAGCTGGTTTTCCTTATCCAGTAGCGCCTGTTCCTGTTGGACACGGTCGAGTGCTGCTTCTGCCGTTGCCGCCAGCAGTTCCGCCACCTCGATATCGGTATTATCGAACACGCCCTCGACAGTCGAGCTGATCATGAGTACACCGTACTCACCGAGCGGAACGAGAATCTCACTCCGGATCGGCGTCTCCTGATTGTGGATGTTGTCGGCGGTGGTGATATCTTCGTATGTCCGGAGTTCGCCCTCGACGAACACCTCCCAGGCCACGCTCTCGCCTTTGGATAGTGATTCGCGTTCGTCGAAGAACGCATCCGCGCTCTCACTCAATGCGGCTGGTTCGAGCGTACCGCTCTCTTCATCCCAACGGTGGATCGCCACCATCGGCAGATCGAGCGTCTCTTCGGCCGCCGTCACGACCGTTTCGACGATCGCCGCTTCGTCATCGGCTCTGAGCAGATCGTAAGTCGTCTCTTGAAGGGCTTTGAGCGTTGCCTCGTACTCTTCCCGTTTCTGGATATCTCGGCCGATGGCGATGACGCCGAGCATCTCACCGCTCTCGTCGGTCACCGGTGAGCCAGTGAATTCATACATGAGTTCCTCGCCATCGGCGGTGACGATCGAAAACTCCTCGATGACGACTTCCCCTTCGGTCAGCACGTGCTCGATCGCGGCACTGGCCCGATCTTTATCGGCATCAGCTATGAAATCAAGCGGATTCATCCTGGCGATTTCCTCGTCGTCGTAGCCAGTCACCTCCTTTGCGTGTTCGTTCCACCGACGGAACGTTCGATCGGTATCGATCGCACAGAGAATATCCTCAGCGACCTCGAACAGACTTTCAGTAATAGCCCGTTCGAGTCTGAGCACCTGTTGGCGCTCTTTCCGCTCGGAGATGTCGATGAAGTAAATCGCCAGGCGTTCGTCCGCAGGATAGACGTGTACCGCAAACCATGCGTCGACGGGGGGATAATATGCCTCGAAGGATGTCGGTTCACCCGTGGCCATCGCCTGCCGGTACTCTTCCTCGAAGGTCGTCCCTTGAAGGTCGGGGAACGTCTCCCAGATATACCCACCAATAACCGTCTCGATGTCCCGATCGACCAGCCGTGCCCCGCTCGGGTTGAGGTAGATCAGCCGCCAGTCGGCATCGACGACAGCGAAACCATCGGCGATGTCTTCAAGGTGATCGGTCACGACCGCGTCCACCGGCCGCTCGGCCGCCTCGATAACTGTCGATCGGAATCGTTCCCCATCGACGTCGGTCGGGAGATACGCGGTCGCTCCGGCGTTTACCGCGGCTGCAGCCAGGGATTCGCTGCCATCGGCGACTAATAGGATGAACGGGAGGTTCCCTCGTTGTTCACGGATCGTCTTGAGTAGCTTGATCCCGTTAATGTCAGAGAGCTCGTATCGACTCACGACACAGTCGAACCGGTTATCCGCGCCCACAAGCCTGTCGAGCGCCTCGGCTGCCGTCGCTGTTGTCACTACTTCGAAATCTCGGTTGGTTTGCTCGTCGGAATCCCCTCTCGATTGCCGTTCGAACCGTTCGGGAGATGTCCCAACGGCCAGCAGTTTGATCGAGCCAGTGACTGAACTCATGGCTCGGTTTCATCCATATCCGCGCTCGGATCGGATAAGTCTATCCGCTTATTCACTCGGACCGAGCCGTCCGACCACTGGAGTACCACAACCCCTGATAGCCGTCGTTGTGGCCGGTCACTCGGTCGATTCCGGCGCGTAATAGTACTCGCCCTGGCGTTTCTGCTCGCGGTCGAGTTGACTCTCGGGCTTGTTGATCCGCGGGCGACCCACACGCTCGTCGCGCCGGAACGTGATGTCGAGGTTCGAGAGGAAACGGTTCATCCCCGATCGCATGTCCTGTGGCGTTCCGACGTGGCCGTGGACTGCCGGCTCGCCGTCGAACACCATGAGGCGGTCGGCCAGCAGATCCATCATGTAGATGTCGTGGTCGATGACCAGCACCGTCGCTCCCTGGTTCTCGGCGTACCGACGGATCGCGCTCGTCGCCTGAACGCGCTGTTCGACGTCGAGGTGGGCCGATGGCTCGTCGAGCACGTAGAGTTCGGCCGACTCCGAGAGCGTCGCGGCGATGGCCACCCGCTGGCGCTCCCCACCCGAGAGGTCGGTCAGGTTCTGCTCCATGATCCGTTCGAGCTGGAGCGGCTGGGCGATCTCGGTGTTCCAGTAGGAGGTGCCGAACTGATCGGTGATCGAGGAGAGAAACGCATCGACCCGCATCGGTTGATCGATCTCGATGTACTGGGGCTTGTACGCGATGTCGAGTGCGATATCGAGACTGCCGTCATCCGGCCTCAGGCGGCCGGCCAACAGCTTGGCGAACGTCGATTTCCCGATGCCGTTCGGTCCGACGACGCCGAGGACCTCGTCCCGTCGGATCTCGCCGGACTCGACGGTGAGCCGGAAGCCGTCGTCGCCGTACTGGTGAGTGATTTCGGGATATTCGATCAGGGTGTCGCCGGTGATCGTCTCCCGTGGAGCGTGTTGTTCGAACTCGATCGCCTCCGGGCGGATCCGCATGTTCTCGTTGGTGAGATACCCTTCGAGGTACTCGTTGATCCCGTTGCGGACCGATTTGGGGGCCGTGATAATCCCGAAGGCACCCGGTTCGCCGTAGGCGATGTGGAGCGTATCCGCCAGCATATCCAGGATCGCTAGGTCGTGTTCGACGACCAGCATCGAGCGATCCTCCTCCTCGGCGATGGTCCGGATCAATCTGGCGGCCGCGACGCGTTGGCTGATGTCGAGGTAGGGCGTGATCTCATCGAGGAAGTAGAAGTCGGCGTCCCGAGCGAGGGTCGCCGCCAGGGCGACCCGCTGGAGTTCCCCACCGGAGAGGTCATCGATCGACTGATCGAGGACGGCTTCGATCGAGAGTGCGTCGGCCAGCTGTTCGAGGACGTCGCGTTCGTCGGTGTTTTCGAGGAGTTCCCGGGTGTTACCGTCGAATTGATCGGGGATCTGATCGACGTACTGGGGCTTTCGAGCGACGCTGATCGCCCCATCACGGAGGTCGGCGATGTAGTCTTGGAGTTCCGTCCCCCGGTACTCATCGAGGACGTCGTCCCAATCGCTTGGCTCGTCCCAGCGACCCAGGTTCGGCGTTGTTTCCCCCGCTAAGATCCGTACCGCTGTCGATTTCCCGATCCCGTTTGGCCCGAGAATACCGGTCACCTGTCCCTGTTGGGGGACCGGGAGCCCGTACAGCGCGAAGGTGTTCTCACCGAAACGGTGGGCTGGATCGGTCCCGAGTTCTTGGGGGAGGTTGATGATCTCGATGGCATCAAAGGGGCATTTCTCGACACAGATACCGCAGGTCTCCCCGAGACAGATCTCCTCGGAGATACGGATCTGATCGGGATCCCCATCGAACGGTTCGTCCTCCTCGTACGCCTCCTCGCGGGTGATGATACACTCCTTGCCCGTCCGATTCGGCGGACAGAAGTTCGCACACTCGTAGTTACAGCGGTCGGGTTGACACCGATCGAGGTCGACGACCGCGATACTGTCATCTGCCATGGTCCTACAGGGAGGCGCCGCTTGTCAGGATGATCGTCCAGCTGATGAACCATAGCGAGAACGTCATGAACGCGACGTAGAGGTGGTCCTTCGTCGAGAAATCGTCGATATCGACGCCCAGTAGCTGGAGGATGCCCATCTCGACGAAGACCGCGCCGACGAAGACCGCAAGCCCGATCCGATCGGTAGGGCCCGTCGCGAGCGCCGCCGACAGCACACCGGCGATCACACCGACGATGGCCGCTATCGAGGTGACTTTCACCCCTCGGAGGTGGGCCGCCCGACGGTCCGTCGTCTCCGTTGCCATGTCACTGTGTCTGCGAGCCGGCGACAAAAGCCGTTCGTTCCGTCGCGTCGGTCCTCCTGTTGTCATGGACTGATGTGATCCCACTCGATCGACCGGAACTCGACCGGATGGATCCGCGTCAACCCTCGTGCCGGCGGTGATTTTCATCACAAACACGGCTGCCACGACTACAACAGGTTTATGACCACGGACGTTTTCGAATCGTAATAATGGCAATGACTGACGAGGCCCTCTCAGACCTCCCGCCCAGTGCGAAACTCGTCTACAAGGTCCTTGAATACAATGGCTCGATGACCCAGAAAGCCATCGTCGAGGAGTCGATGCTCTCGGCCCGAACGGTCCGCTATGCCCTCGAACGCCTCGAGGAGATCGGCGTCGTCTCAGAGGACGTTTACTTCGCCGACGCCCGCCAGAACCTTTACGAGATCACCGTCGATACCGGCGGAAGCTCCGTGGACGCCTGTCCGGCCGAATAACTTCCGAATCGTTTTCGTGATCCGTTCCTCTGTTCGGCTGCCCGTCAACCGACCGTCCTGACAGTTCTGTCTTGGTCCTTACCAATCGGCGGTCACACGATCGCCGACAGCCAAGTCGAAGGCCTGGTCACCCCGCCCCTGATTGACCGCACACTCGAGATTGCCGTGGCTGCCGACCGTGACGAGGCGCTGGCCGGGCTCGACAGCCGCGTAGGAATCGGCGACCGGTGCCCGGCTTCCGTTGATGTGGATCGTCTCGAGCTCGTCGAGAACGCCACCGGGGATGTTCGTGATGACGTTCCCGAAGTCGTCGATGACGAGGACTTCCCCTGTCGCTGTCGACTCGCCGACAACGGGCGTGGGGAAAGTCAGATCGACCCACTCGTCGACCGGCATGACCCCATCGAGGGTTTCGATCGCGTCGATGCCTGCCTCGTGGACCCGCGCGGCGGTCGGGGCGAATACATCCCGCCCGTGGAACGTGTTGCTTTCGGTGTCGGAGTACGCGATATCGAAGACGTCGAAGGCGTCATCGTTAGCCAACTCCCTGACGACCGGTAAGAGGACACCGTTATCCGGTCCGACCAACGCGTGATCACCGGCGCGGATCACGATCGCCGCCCGTTCGGTCCCCACGCCGGGATCGACGACCACACAGTGGACTGCGGGCGGGAAATAGGGCAGGACTTCCCGTAGCCAGAACGCGGCCGACCGGACGTCCTGTCGGGGGAGATCGTGGGCGATGTCGACGAGCCGTGCGTCGCTACGCTGGAGGATGGCACCCCGCATCGCCGCCGGATAGGGGGATCCGAAATCCGAGGTCAATGTGATCATGGGACACTTAGACCCTCTCCGTCGGAGGGTGTCAACGCTACGATCCGTCCTTTCGAATATATTAGAGAAGAACGGCCGCTTCGGGGTCAAAGCCGATGATCAGCCGATCATCGCTGGGCTGTTGTTCGGTCCGCAGGACGATCGACATCCCGTTCCAGTCGGCGTACACTCGCGTCGCCTCGCCGAGAAACTCGACAGTCCGCGGCTCGACGGCGATCCGGTTGGATTGGGTGCCGCCGACGGTAATCGCCTCCGGACGGACACAGAAGGTCACTGTCTCACCGACTGACCGATCACCGGCAATCCGAAACGTCGTCGTCTCCGGCTGTTCCCGATCGGTAATGGCGACCTCGATCCCGGCCACGTCGTTCGCCCGGACCGTCCCCTCAAAGAGGTTGTTATCGCCGATGAATTCCGCGACGAATCGGGTCGCCGGTTCTCGGTAGATCGTTCGGGGATCGCCGACCTGTTCGACGGCGCCGTCGCTCATTACCGCCACCCGATCGGAGATCGCCAATGCTTCGGCCTGATCGTGGGTGACGTACACCGTCGTGATTTCGAGTTCGTTCTGGATCCGCCGGACCTGCCGGCGGAGCTGTTCACGGAGTCGGGCGTCGAGCGCACTCATCGGCTCGTCGAGCAACAACAGCTGGGGCCCAGGGGCGAGCGCCCGGGCCAGGGCGACCCGCTGTTGTTGGCCGCCCGAGAGAGCGTCGGGATCCCGATCCTGCATCCCGCCGAGATCGACGAGTTCGAGGAGATTCGCGACCCGTTCATCCGTCGAGACATCCCCTGGTGGATCACGAAATCGGAGGCCGTAGGCGACGTTCTCGCCGACGGTCATGTGTGGAAACAGCGCGTAGTTCTGAAAGACGATCCCGACATCCCGCTCTTCGGTGGGGACGTTACTGACGTCGGTTTCTCCGAAGCGGACCCGTCCCGTTGTCGGGGCTTCGAGCCCGGCGATGATTCGGAGTGTCGTGGTCTTGCCACAACCTGACGGACCGACGAGCGTAAAGAACTCCCCGTCATCGATATCGAGGTCGATATCTTCGAGGGCGACGGTGTCGGTGCCGAACTCCTTTCGGACGCCATCGAGTGCGATGTCAACCACGGTGGAATCCCTCCCCGACCCGATCGATCACGACGAAGCTCACGGCCGTGACGACAAGCAGGATACATCCCATCGCAGTCGCGGGGCCAAGCCGACGGCCGAGGAACCGCTCCATCGCGACCGGGATCGTATAACTCTGGCCACCGGTCGCGAGGATCACCGTCGAATCGAACTCGCCCATACTGATGGCGAAGGCGAAGGCGGCCCCGGCGATAATCCCACTGAAAACCAACGGCAATTCGATGTCCAACAACACCCGCATCCGCGTGGCCCCGAGTGCCCGGGCCGATTCGACGAGGGTTCGATCGAGCGAGCTCAACATCGGCGCGACGTTCCGGGTGACGAACGGATAGGCCCCGACCGCGTGGGCGGCGACGATCGCGAGGGCGCCCGCCACCTGGATCCGCCGGTCGCCGATCTCGATCCCGAAGACGAGCCCCCGAAGGAGTCCCAGCCCGACGACGATGCCACTGACGGCAAACGGCGCCATCGCGAGGGCGTCGATGAGTTTTCGGCCGCGGAAATTCCGCGTCGAGAGGATCGCCAGCAGTACGCCCATCGGCACCGCGATCGCGAGGCTGGTGACGCCAAACAAAAGGGAGTTCTGGATCGCGGTCAGTGGCTTCACCTGGAAACTGTAGGCTTCGATTTGCCGACGAAGCAGGAACTCGTAGTTCCGAAGCGTCAGTCCCTCTGGGCCGGTGACGCTCGCGACGAGCATGCTCGCGATCGGGCCAACGAAGATGATCACCGCGAGAACGCTGTAGGCGTAGACGCCGACCCGTGCGGTAGTGAGTTCACCGAACAGGGGACTGCGATCCTGCGGTCGTGCCGTCCGCGTGGCGCGCTGGCGGGCCTCATAGCGGAGGTAGCCGTAGGTCAAGACCAGCGAGAGCACCGTCTCGAGTACTGCAAGCGTCGCGGCGGTTCCGTACTCTAGTTGATTGACAGAGTGAAACACCCAGACCTCGACGGTCGCGAGTTCGAGCCCGCCCAGCGCAAGGACGATCGCGAAGGACAGAAACGAGAAAATAAACGTCAGCAAGGCCCCGGTCAGCACCGCGGGCAGTAGCTGGGGGACGATGACGTCACGGAACGCTCGGTTCGGTCCCGCCCCCAGCGATCGGGCCGTCTCGATCATCCGGGCGTCTACGTTCTCCCAGGCCGCCGCAGTGATCCGGGCGATCAGTGGTGCGTCGTAGAATGCATGGGCAAGGACAATGATCTCAAGGGTAAACATCAACTCGAGTTTCGGCAGCCCCAGCGCCGTGAGCACCGTATTGAGCGTGCCGTTGCTCCCAAACATCGCGACGAATCCGATCGCGACCATGATCGAGGGCATGACGAACGGCAGGGCGGTCAGCGACCGGATCGTCTTCCGGCCGGGGAATTCGAACCGGGCGAGGACGTATGCCCCGGGCAGGCCGAGTAGGATACTTGCGATCGTCGACAACACCGCCTGCAGCGTCGTAAATCCGAACAGTCCCAGCGGTGTCTCTGTCGGTGTCGTCAGCGTTTCGATCGGTCGGGTCAACAGGCCGGCCACGATCCCGAAATAAAACTCGTCCGTGATGATCGCCCACAGTTGGCCCGGATCGAGTCGGCCGTCGATCAGGACGGCGTCGGCGAGGACGATCGTGACGGGATAATAAAACATTACGACTAGAATGGCCGTGACGATGAGACCCGCCAGTAGGAATCCCCACCGCTCGATGTGGCGTCCGAGCGCCGATTCGGTCCGGATCACAGTCGCCTCAATGGGCTCCGATGGCGCTTACTTGGCCGCGATCTGTTTCGACCACTCGTCGAGCCAGCCGTCGAGGTTACCGGTGAGTTCATCATAGCCGAAGTTGACGGCGGTTTCAGGCTCGTACACCAGTCCTTTGAGTTCCTCCGGCAGTGACGCGTTGTCGACGATCGGCATCGTGACGTTTCGCTTGCCGATCTCCTGTTGGACCTCCGGATCGAGGATGAACTCCATGAAGCGATCGGCGAGTTCCCGGTTTTCAGTGTCCGCGAACTTCGCCATCCCTTCGATGTAGGCGTATCCTTGGCCGTTCGGGAACGCGATCTGGTGTTCCTCCATCGGTTGGTCGTACCGTTTGGCGAAAACCTGGTCGGTCGAATAGGAGACGACGATCGGTGCCTCGCCGTTCGAGTAGGCGTTGTAGGCGTCTCCCCACGAGCCGAGGATCTTCACGCCGTTGTTTTGGAGTTGTTTCCAGTAATCGAGATAGCCGTCGGCACCGTACTCGTTGATCGTCATCAACATGAACATCTCGCCCGTCTCGGAGTTCTGCGGATTCGGGACGATCAGGCTGTTCTCGAAGGCGGGTTTCGTGAGCTTCTCGTAGGTGTCTGGCGTTTCGGTTGCGGTCTCGTTGTAGACGAAGCTGATAAACGAGGTGCTGAATGGCACGACCCGGTTGGAGGTATCGAAGAGGTATTTCTCGGGGATGTTCTCGCCGTTCTCGAGTGCGCTCGGGCTGGTCTCGGAGAACAGCGTGATATCGCCGAGTTTGGTGTCGCTATGGACCAGATTCAGGTTCACCAGTCCGATGAACATATCCGTATCGACGGTGAGTCCCTGTTTTTTCCGCTGGATGAAGTAGTCCATCTGTTGTTCGGGGGCGAACCACTTCAGCGTCGCATCGACTCGCGACTCGAAAGTCTCTTTCACCCATGCACCCGGGCTTGTCGATGGCGCGTCGATGAACGAAGGATACGTCGCAACACGGAGCGTTCGGTCGCCCGCGACGGTTCCGGTCGTCGTCCCCCCGCCATTGGCGCTGTCGATCTTAGTCGGGGTCGAGATCGGTGTCTCGGTCGCCGTCTCGGTATCGCCGCTATCGCCACCGTCTCCGTCTCCGTCGCCGCCGGCACATCCGGCCAAAAGAGCGGACGCACCGACGCCGACCGTTTTCAGAAACCGTCGTCGTTGCATGTACTTCGACAAACCCGCAGGTGCGTATATAGTTCTCGATATATTCTACTGGTGGTATTACCGCATAATTACGTTGTCCGCTATCGAATTCCGACCGAGATATCCGACCGCTCCGTTCCGATCAGGCTGGTGCGAGCGTGATACGCCGTTGACGATCGATCGCGTCTTCGAGTTCCTCGGCGATCGCACTCCCGCGGGAGACCTGGATCTCGCCGCTACGCCCGACAGTCGCGGTGAAGAGATACTCGTCGTCGGCCCGGACTTCAACTGTCTCGCCGGCATGGCCGTCCGCGGGGATCAACACGTGCCGTGACGTGATCTCCGGCGTGACGATTTCGCCGGCACCGTTGCCGGACGGTCCGCCGCCACCGCCCGAACCACTGCCAGCCTGTGGCGCCGGGGTTGGCTTCTCCTCGTGGGTCCTGACATCGATATCGATCCCCAATCGATCTTCGATGTCGGCGATCCGGCCGCCGCCCTTCCCGATCACCGAGGAGATGTCGCTTTCCTCGACATAGACGATCGCCCGGTCGCCGCCGGACATCTCGACGTCGACACGCCCGCGGGCGACCGAGCGGATCTCCCGTTCGACCTCCTGACGGGCGAGCCGCTGGACGCCGCTCTCTGATGGACCGCTCTCCTCGCCCTCGCCGATCGGGACCGTAACGACCTGTCGGTTGAAGGTGTAGATCTCGTATTCGGGCCGGCCGGTCTCGAAGTCCCGCACCATGATCACCGGGCGGGCGAGGTCATTTTCCATCAACCCCTCGGGAACCTTGACCTCCGTGACCACGTCGTAGACCTTCGCGATCTCGCCGGCCTCGATGAAGACGACGGTATCGACGACTTGAGGGATCAACCCCAGTTCGACACGGCCGATGAGTCGTTGGAGGGCATCGATCGCCCGTGTCGCGTGGACGACACCGATCATGCCGACGCCAGCGAGTCGCATGTCGGCGAAGACTTCGAAGTCCTCGGTCTTTCTGACCTCGTCGTAGATGGTGTAATCCGGACGGACCATCAACAGCGAATCGGCGGTTTTCTCCATCTGTCCATCAAGCGCCGTATATTGGGTGATGTTCGGACCGACCTGGAGGTCACGAGGCTTTTCCATGGTTTTCACGGCGTAGTCGCTGTCGGCCAGAAAATCCGCGACGGCCTGGGCGAAGGTGGTCTTGCCGGCGCCTGGCGAGCCGGAGATCAACACCCCTCGCTGGCGTTCGAGGAGTCGTTCTTTGAGGTCGTCGGCGTGCTCGTACTCCTCGAGATCGATCTTGACGATCGGCCGGACGGCCGTGATCTCCCAGCCGTCGGCGAACGGCGGTTCGGCGATCGCGATCCGGTAATTTTGATACTGAATGATCCGCATCCCCGGCTCGTCGACCTCGATGAATCCATCCGGGGACTGTTTGGCCAGTTCCTCGATCTCGGCGGCGTATTCCTTGAGCTGATCTTCGGTCAGGGGCTGTTCGCGGATCTCCTGGTAATGCATCTCGCCAACGTCCCCACGCTTGGCCATCGGCGGGACGTCGACCCGGAGGTGGACGCTCATCGTCTGATCATCGAAGTATTCTGTCAGCGGAAAATCGGCGGCCTCGCGGGTCTTGGGCGCGATATATTCGACATCTAACCCCTTCGCGGCGGCGACCTCGTTTTGGACGACGTCGCTGGTCACGATCGTCGCGTCCTTCTCCTCGGCGATCTCACGGATCAGCGCATCGATGTCCCCACTGTCGGCGAACCGTCGCTCGTCCTCGGTCGGCCGCCGTCCGATATACTCGACCGTTACCTCGTCCTCGTCGGATAGATCGGCGAGTCGTTGCAGTTCCGAGAGTCCCTCCCACCCGGTCTCTACCCCGGCATTGGCCTGTGACTCTAGCTCCGCGACGACCGCCTCGGGGATATAGACGGTCGCGCCGCCGAACGTGCCATCGTGGACGCGTTCGGAGAGGCGCCTGTCGATGATCACGCTCGTATCCGGCACCAATCTCATACCCACCCTTCGGGACGGTGGCTTGATAAGAATTTCAAGTCCGACGCCGCTTCGCTCCCGTCATCGCGACGTGGATGGATTCAAGGGCACGCCTCGCCTCGGGAGGGACATGTCGATCACTGATACGACCCGGGAATTGGTATCGATCCCGAGCCACGAAGACGAGACGGAGGCGGGCGATTACATCGAGGGATGGCTTCGCGAGCACACCGACGGCGATGTCGAGCGTGACACAGTCGGCAACGTGATCGCTCACAAGGACGAGGGTGAGGCATCCCTCGCGCTGGTCGGCCACCACGACGTCGTCCCCCCCGCCGATGATCAGGTCGCTTCGTCCGAGGAATTCGTCGTCTACGAAGAGGACGGTCGGCTCTACGGACGGGGCACCGCCGACATGAAGGGGGCTGTCGCGGCCTGTATGCACGCCTTCCGGGATGCCGAACCGTCCTGTGAGCTCCTTTTCGCGAGCTTCGTCGGAGAGGAGACGGGCGGCGAGGGGGCCACCCACGCCGTCGACTCTGGCTTTCAGCCGGACTACGCCATTGTCGCCGAGGGCTCGACGAACTATTCAGGCCCCGACGTGACGGACGTCGTCTATGCCCATCGCGGCCGGCGAGGCAGCACGATCACTGCCCGTGGCGCGGCCGCCCACGCCAGCGAACCCGAAGCGGGGACGAACGCCATCTATCGGGCCAGCGACGCTGTCGACGTGATCCGCGAACTGGAGCCGCCCGAGACCACGGTCCGTGACATGCCGTTTGCCGGCAGCGTCGTCGCGACCAGGATCCACGGCGGTGACACGGCGAACGTGATCCCGGATGTCTGTGAGATCACGGTCGACGAACGCACCGTCCCTGGTGGCTACGCCAACCTCGGTCGGGTCGAGGACATCGACGGTGTCGAGTGGACGATCGACAGCGATCTCCCGCCGATGCAGTGTTCCGACGACGCCTTCGCCGAGACGGTGCTTGCGGCCGCCACGGACGCTCAAGATGCCGAGCCGGAGCTGACGACCAAGCCACACGCCACCGACGCTGGGCGGCTCGACCAGGCCGGCGTCGCCTGTGTGGTCTGTGGCGCCTCCGAGCCGGGGGAGGCCCACACCGACGACGAGAGCGTCGGGATCGACGTCCTCGAACGGTGCTATCGGATCTACAAGGGAACTGCCGAACGACTCTGACTCGTTGCCGTGTCGGTTCGTGAAGTCATGCCGGTGGATGGCTTGCTTTCGGTGTCTTATACAATTAACAGGAGAAAACCCATCCGTTCGTCGGCGGGATGGATCCGTAAGCTAGCACTACTTCTGGGGTTTAGACTGGAGCCGAGAGAATCTGGAGTGACGCG
>JBDGPX010000047.1:0-35235 GCA_042219475.1 Halobacteriales archaeon | reverse complement strand
GTTCCCACGAACTTTACTACTGATACCTCCGCAGTCCGTCAATTCAACACAGCAATCCGTTCCACGCCTCACTTGCTGGTTTTCAGCATCGGCGTAGCTGTCTTGTGGCCCGGTCAACCAGGCCCCATCCGTAGCCGAGTCATCGTCACCGGCCTTCTGCCGGAAATTCCGGTCGCTTTGGCCGTGACTCTCTCCACTAGCGTCGGAACACTCGTCGCTCACGGGAAGGTGGGGGTATGCGCTCGTATTTCTATCAAAACAACCCTTTAACTCGATGATCCGTAGACAGAGGGAGAATGACACAGCCAGACTATGCCTTCGATGACACGACTGTCATCGTCACGGGTGGGACATCGGGAATTGGCCGGGAGGTGGCACGTCGCTTTGGCGCGGCAGGGGCGACGGTCATCAACGCGGATATCGATATCGAACCAAAGAACGCGGATACAGCGACCCACGAAGTGATCGAGGATGCCGGCGGGCGAGCCGAATACGTCGAGACGGACGTAAGCGACCGCGAGCAGCTCCGATCGGTCGTCGACGCGGCCCGCGAGTTCGGCGGCGTCGACGTAATGGTGAACAACGCCGGCCTCCAGACGCCGACGCCGTTCCTCGAAGCCACGCCCGATCAACTGAACGCCCTCCTGAGCGTCAACGTCGCCGGCGTCTTCTTCGGCACACAGGTCGCCGCCCTGGACATGCTCGATCGGGATACGACGGGAGTCATCATCAACACCGCATCGATCAGCTCGAATCTGGCCCAACACGACCAGATCCAGTACGATGCCTCGAAGGGGGCCGTGCGGATGATCACGCGTGGCGCGGCCTTGGAGCTGGCTGACCACGGGATCCGGGTCAACGCCGTCGCCCCGGGTCAGATCGCGACCGAGTTCGTCGAGGGGTGGAGCGAACGAGCCCGTCAGGCAGCCCGGGAGGACGAGTTGATCAAACCGGTGCCACTGGGCCGCGCCGGGACACCGGAGGACGTCGCCGGCGCTTACCTCTTCCTGGCGAGTGCGGACGCCGATTACATCACCGGCGAGTCGATCCAGGTCGATGGCGGCTGGCAGGTGTTTTGACCCGACGATCGAAGCGTGTACGGGCGTTGGCCTGTCCAGTTCGATGGGTCCTGTCCGACGAGGGCGAGACTGCCGAGCGATTCGGAACGCGTTTTTGTAGAGGTGGATGAAGATACAGCCATGACCACCGACCAGACGTTCGATCAAGCCCTCAAAGCGATCGCGGGCGACATCGAGACGATCGGGGATCGGATTCAGGAACAGGTGTCGGGTCAGACGGATCAGGGCGCGCCGATCGAAGGATATGCGTGCCAGCGCGGCACTCATCAGTATACAATCGTCGGATCGCCGGTGTGGGAGTTCTTCCGGATCGGCTACGAATACGATGCGATCCAGGACGAGGCGGTCGCGGTCGCGGCCAGGGAGGCGATCGAGGCGGGCGAGACCGGCGAGGTCGATATCGAAATCACCGAAACGATGCTACAGGATGCTCGACAACGCCTAGTCGATCGGTCTGACGCCGACACGGGCACCGACCTCCGGCTCGAACTCATCAAATGGCTGTCCCAGCCGGACTGTGCGCTCGACCTGCGGACCGATGATCAGAACCGGCCGCTGGGCTTTGAGCTGACCCGGAAACTCTTCGTCTATGATGGTGGTGTCACACCGACTGCACTCAACCGGGCAGTCCAGACGGTCGTCAGCCTCGGGCTGACCGGTTCCCAGATCATGAGCGAGCGACTCGGCATCGAGGAGATCGAGAGTACCACCCCGGAGATGGTTGATAACAAAGAGACAGGGACGCGGATGTTTCAGTAGCCAGTAGAGGAAAGAGCCGACCCAATGTCAGAGACGTAATCCATCGATAACGACCGGGCAATAGTAGTACAGGCATCCGAACGGGTGAGATCCCAGTGCCCTTTAGGCTGATCGGCGCGCCCAGGAACGTATGGACGCCGCCACCAACCCGCTTGAGCTCTCCCGGGCGGAGAAGGAACGGATGATTGATCAGGCGGTCGAATGGACCCTCGATCACCTCGACGATCTGTCCGACCAACCGGCTGCCAATCTCGATGGGGTCGAAGAATTAGCCGAGCAACTCCGCGAACCGCTGCCGGAGGAACCGACATCGTTCGAGGAGTTACTGACGGTACTCTTCGAGGAGGTGATCCCTGCGTCGGTAAACACGATCCATCCGGGATACATGGCGTATATCCCCGGCGGCGGGCTCTTTCACTCGGCGGTGGCTGATTTCATCGCCAACGCCACCAATCGCTACGTCGGTGCGTGGTTTGCTGCACCGGGACTGGTCAGACTCGAAGCAAACGTCGTCGAGTGGTTCTGTGAGATGGTGGGCTACCCGCCGTCGGCGTTCGGCCTGCTGACGACCGGTGGGTCGATGGCCAATCAGATCGCGATCACCACCGCCCGCCGGAACCACCTCGGGGACGATTTCCTCGATGCCGTCATCTACACCAGCGATCAATCCCACCACTCCGTGGCGAAGTCGGCAGTGCTGGCCGGATTCCCCGCCGAAAATATCCGATCGATTCCGACCGATGACCGGTTCCGGATCAGGACCGATGCCCTCGAAACCGCCGTCGAGGAGGACCGGAAGGCCGGGATAGAGCCGTTTCTCGTCGTCGCCAATGCCGGGAGCACGAACACCGGTGCCGTCGATGCGCTCGGGACACTGGCCGACATCTGTGACCGAGAGGGCCTCTGGCTCCACGCCGACGCTGCCTATGGCGGCTTTTTCGTGTTGACCGAACAGGGCGAGGAGATACTAGCCGGGCTCGATCGGTGTCACTCGATTACGCTGGATCCCCACAAGGGGTTGTTCCTCCCCTACGGTACGGGGAGTGTCCTCGTGCGAGACGGCACGACGCTGGCCCGCGCCCACGCCGTCGATGCCGACTACATGCCGGATTGGGACCCGGACGACGACCCGCCCGACTTCAGTCGGTTGGGCCCGGAGCTCTCACGGGACTTCCGTGGTCTGCGCGTCTGGTTACCGTTGAAGATGCACGGCGTCGAGCCGTTTCGGCGGAACTTGGCCGAGAAACTCGACCTCGCCGAACTTGCAGCCGAACGACTCGAAACGATGGATCACGTCCGCGTGGTCGCAACGCCCCAGCTGTCGAACCTGGCGTTCCGGATCGAACCACCGAACGTCCCCGGACCGGGGCTCGACGAACTCAATCGGGAGATCATGGAATGGATCAACGACCGGGGGCGCGTCCATCTCTCGGGGACGACGCTAAACGACCGATTCACCATCCGGATCAGTATCCTCTCGGTCCGAACCCACCACACCGACGTGGCGAACTGCCTCGACGACATCGAGGACGCGATCACGGCAGTCTGCAATCGAAGGTAAACCATCGCGACTGTCAGTCAATCGAGATCCTCCCGGAAACGATATTGATCGATCCATCTCCAGTCTAACCGAAGACGTCACCGTCGAGTCATCGAGCGTCGAGTGGGCGATCAAAAAAGCAGTAACTGATCGATCACCAACCAGCTGTAGCTACTGTTCGAGCGGTACCACCGTATTCCGTCGGACAATTTCGAACACCAACCAACTCCCGAGAAGCGAACCGGAGACTAGCGCAAGCAATCGTAGCGTCACCGATGTGGAACCGATGGCAAACCCGGGTGGGAGAACCAGCGGCTGACGGATCCACAGAACGGTGCCGATCGCGAGTGATGCGAACAGATAGACGACTGCGGTGACTAACCCTCGCCGTCGGGTCACGGCTGTGGGTTGGACCACAACACTATAGATGTTCCCCCAGGACTCCCAGTCAACTTTGCCGGAGGGTGGCGTTGAAGGATCAATAGACGGCATTCAATCGGTCATACTCGAAACGTTCCGTTCGACGAACAACAACCCGACGAGTCCGAGAATGATGACGGTGTACGCCAACGCCGCGAGCAAGGCGTCTTGGGTGGTGGTGTATTCCTCCGTCCGGAAGATGATCGCCTTCCGGACCATCGCAATGACACCCGTATAGATGACCAAACGGACGATCTGACGAGTCTCGCTTTCCTGGGTGTAGGCGATGACGGTCTGATAGACCTCGACGATGATCAACAACAACAGCCCGGTGTCGATGAATCCGATCACGACAAGCGGGTCGGTGATCGAGCCGGTCCGCACGGCCGCGATGATCTGGATCGATAGATCGAACACGCCGATCGCGAACAACACCGCAAAGACCGCCGCCGCAGAGAGTTCGACGATTTTAATGAACAGATCAGTATACTCGGCGAACCGTTCGAATTGCATCGAACTAGCGGTTAGAGACGGCGTTGCCTTCGATTCATCATCCCTGTCATTATTGCTCATGGAACCCCGGATCAACCATCCTGTCATTCAATTAACATTGTGGGCGGTTAAAAGATAGTGTTGGTCTGTCATAACAGTCCAGCGGCTCGGCATCCGTTCATACCATTGAACAGGGATCTGTTCAGGTACTGATTTATTGAGAATCAGTCCGGGACACGAATCGGAGAACACGAGGTGACTGAGACGATTCGCCGTGCGATATTTATGTCTATGGTATGTGTTGACATATGTATGGGTGCGAGTATGCTTGACGCCAGTGTCGCAGACGAGCTCGTCCGCTCCTGTCGAACCACGATCGGGGACCGACTCCGATCGGTGACCTGTTTTAGCCCGGAGGGATACGAGCAGATCTATCTGCGGGATGATCTCGAACAGGATGCCGACCTCAGCGGTTTCGTCAACCACGAGATCCGTGGATTCGAAGCCAAATCCGCGTATGCGAATTCCGAATTGGGCGACTACCGCTATACGATCCGGTCATTCGAAAACGGCCAACTGCTCCGGATACTCGATCGCAACCGCGGCGTCTTCGTGACGAGCGAAGGGCTGACGATCCGACGGTCCGAAGAGGTCGCGACGGCCGTCCAAGCCGTTATGGACAACCACGAGTGGGACGTTGTCTAAGCGACGCCATACCCAGGCCGCTTCTCTCGTAGACGATGGACAGAGCAGGATGAATCGTCGGTCGGCGGTTTTTTACTGCCGTCCGACCTTGCCGATCCATGGAACACGTCCGCATTACCGACGTCGAACGATCGATCCAACCCGCCGAAGTAATGCATCCCCTCACGGACGCACTCGGCGCCACCGATTTGGCGATCAACTACTACGAACTCGCTCCCGGAGAGAGCTTTGCCTTCGGGTATCACTGTCACGAGTACCAAGAAGAGGTCTTCTACATTCAATCCGGGACGGTGACGTTCGAAACAGAGGAGGGCGATGTCGACGTCTCTGCCGGCGAAGTGATCCGCTTTCCACCCGGGGAATTCCAGCGGGGTATCAACGAGGGTGACGAGCGGGTGATCGCGATCGCGCTCGGGGCACCACAAAAGTACGGTGACGGCGAGGTACTACGCGACTGTCCGGAGTGTGGCGAGCGGACCCAACAGCGGTTCGATCGGATCACCGTCGATGGCGAGGAGGCCCGCATCACGATCTGCGAGGAGTGTGACACGGAAACGGGTCGCTGGACCAGAGGATAGCCCCTGACGCGGCCGTCGACCCTCAGTCAGCCCGGGCTTCGGTTCCTGCGAGCATCTCGATGACTTGCATGACTCCGGAGTTATCGTCGCGACCCATCCCGTTTTCTTCCATCGTCTTGTACAGCTCATGGGCGAGTTCGGTCTGGGGCATCGGCGCGCCGAATGCCTCGCCGGCGTCAGTCGCAATGCGGAGATCCTTGTACTGATATTCCGCGAAGAATCCCGGCTCGAAGTTGCCCTGGATCATCCGCGGCGCACGGTTATCCAGCGTCCAACAGCCCGCAGCACCCCCGGAGATAGCATCGACGACCGCCTCGAGGTCGGCACCGGCCTTCTCGGCGAAGACCAACGCCTCGCTGACACCGACCATCTGGGCGGCGACGACGATCTGGTTGCAGGCTTTCGTCGTCTGGCCAGCCCCGTTTGGCCCACAGTGGGTGATGGTCTCGCCCATAACTTCCAGCAGATCCATCTGGGCCTGGAGGACGTCCTCGTCCCCGCCGACCATAATCGAAAGTGTCCCCTCGATGGCTCCTTCCTCGCCGCCGCTGATGGGGGCATCAAGCATCGCGACGCCGGCATCGTTGAGTTCGGTCGCGAGATCCTCGGTGACCGTCGGCGATATCGTCGACATATCGATGACGGTCATCCCCTCGCTAATGCCCGCCATGATCCCATCGTCTTTGTGCATGACTTCCTCAACGACCGCCGAGTCCGGCAGACAAGTGATGACGACATCGGCCGCCTCCGTTGCCTCCTTGGCGGTCGCAGCACCCTCACCGCCGTAGTCGACGAGTTCATCGACCGGTTCCTGTGAGCGGTTCTGCCCGACGACCGGATAGCCAGCGTCGAGCAGATTCTTCGCCATCGGCAGTCCCATGATACCGAGTCCAATGAAGCCGACCGTCTTCTCAGGCATACGGATAGATGTGATCACCCGAGGGATCAAAATACCACAGGACACGCGATCCCGTCGAATTCACCGGAAATCTGTACACTCAAGTGATGGCTCTCCTTCGTCCCCGGCGTGGCGAAGGATCACGGAACCGGAGCGACAGCGGCAAGCGACGAGGACGGTCATGTGTTCAGCGGCTACGCCGGTCGGCTCCTCCTCGTGATGGCAGTCGGCACGACCACGAGCATGACCGGGCGGCTGGTGCTCTCACCGATGTTGCCGACGATCATCGAGGATCTTGGAATCTCGCCCGCGGAGGCCGGGATGGCTCTCTCGGTTCTGTGGGCACTGACCGCGTTGTCGCAGTTTCCGGGCGGACGGATCGCCGATCAGTGGTCCCGGAAAACGGTCCTCATCGGCAGCCTGCTCTGTCTGATCGGCGGTAGTACCATCCTTCTACTCTCACCGAGCTATTCGGCCTTCGTCGCCGGCGTCGCCCTCTTTGGCACCGGCGCCGGGCTGTTTCCGGCGGCCGTGTTCGCCCAGCTGACCGACCTCTATACAGCCAATCGGGGACAGGCATTCGGTGTCGTCTCGGCCTCGAATAATCTCGGTGGCGTCCTCGGATCCGGGTTGGCGACCGTCGTGCTGACCGTCGCGATCTGGCGGGTCGCCTACATCCCGATCATCTTCGTGTTCGGACTCGTCGTCGTGATCCTCCACCGACTCAACCGCGAACCATACGTTATTGATCCGAGCGGCGTCGATCTCGAGCTGGTGGGGACAGGCCGGCGCGTCATCGGCCTGTCACGAGTTCGGTTCATGATCATCGCGGCCGCACTCTATGCGGTAACCTGGCAGGGGACGGCCAGCTTTCTCCCGACCTTCCTCCAGATTGACAAGGGATTCTCGCCGACGCTGGCCAGCAACGCCTTCGCCGGCCTGTTCATCGTTGGTATGCTCGCCAACCCGGTCGCGGGTGGGCTCGGCGATCGGTTCGAATACCCCCACGTCGCCCTCGGCTCGGCGGTACTTGGAGCGGTCGGGCTGTCGGTGATCGTCATCGCCGAGGGAATCGTGCTCTCGGTGGCTGGCATCGTGATCTTCGCGATCGGGCTGGCGGCCTTCTGGCCCGTGATGAACGCTTACGTGATGGCGGCGTTTCCCGACGAAAGCGCCGGTGGTGATTTCGGTGCTGTCCGGACGATCTTCATCGTGATTGGAAGCCTCGGTCCGACCTACGTCGGCGTGGTCGCCGAACGTCTGACCTATACGGCGGCGTTTTCGGGGTTGGTGGCCTGTCTGTGTGGGGCGATCGCGATAACGTCGTTTTTGGCCTGGAACCACTGACACTCGGCGGTTCAGAGAGGAACCCACAACCGAATCCCACAGGTTGATTGTCTCCGCCAGTCGTAGCCATGGGCGAGATGACGGGGCGGGGTAGAATCGATTACGATCGCCGTCGGTCGTGGCTGATCACCTTTACAGTCTGGTTGTTGCTGGTCTTCATCGTCGCCTACGAAATCGTTCCGGCAAGCCTCCTGCCATTGGTGATGGAAAGTCTGAATGTGGGCCCAACGGCGGCTAGTTGGCTCGTCAGTTCACTGGTGCTCGGCATGGCCGTCTTTTCGGTCCCCGTCGGGATTGTCCTCGATCGAATCGATAACCGTCGTGCGATCGGCCTCGGGACGATCGCCACCGGGGCCATGATCGTCTGGGGGTATGAGGCTGGCCGGACCGGCGCATATCTATCGTTGCTCGTCTCCCGATTCCTTGCCGGAATGACGATCGTTGTCGTCTGGACGGCCGGCGTCAACGTCGTGGGAGCGGCCTTCGAGGATGAACGCCAGGCAACCGCGATCGGCGTCTTTGCCACCGGAGTGCCGGCCGGCTTCGCCCTGGGACAGTTTAGTGGGCCGCTGTTGGCCACACGCTTCGGCTGGGCCGGGACGTTCCTCGTCTACGGTGCGTTCGCGGGAATCGCCATGGTTGTCTACTGGCTGATCAGCCGCAGGAGCCAGCCGACGACCACTACCGACGATCTCCCGACCACAGACGATTTCAGACAGGTCCTCACGAGTCGTAACGTCTGGATCGTCTCGATTATCGCCTTCGCGGCGTTTTCACTGAATTTGATCTTTAATAACTGGATGCCGACCTACATCACCCAACAGTTCAGCGTCTCATTGGCGGAAGGCGGGCTACTCGCGGCGATCTTCCCGGCGATCGGCATCATCTCCCGGGCCGCCAGCGGGACGATCTCGGATCGGCTGTTCGACAATCGCCGGCGCCCGATCGTCCTGATCTCCTTCGGTGTCGTCACCCCGCTTGTCTTCGGGTTCGGGTTGATCAAGGTCGTGGTGATGTTGCTATTCGGCCTCATCGCCGCTGGCTTTTTCATCCAACTCGGCTTGGGACTGCTCTTTACCTATGTTCGGGAATTAGTCGCCAAGAATGTCGTCGGGACGGCCTTAGCGGTGCTGAATGCGGTGGGCTTTGTCGGCGGGTTCTCGGCGCCGATCATCACCGGAACGCTCATCGAGCGGACGGGCAGCTTCGCCGCCGTTTTCGCCTACGCCGGTGGGCTAGCCGTCCTCAGTACGGTGCTGGCGTGGTACGCGCCGGAAACCGACATCTAAGCCACGGGCGATGTGCCGGCCGATTGTGTTAAGCCTCGTGACGCTCGAACAAGGAACGTCAATGGTCCTTGGACTGCTCGCCGGAGTGGTGACGTTTCTGGTCAGCCTACTCGTTGGTGGCCTCGGGATCTATCTCGGGGGTCGTATCGTCGCCGATGTGGATGACTACGGACACGCTATTTTCACGGCACTGATCGGAGCGATCGTCTGGACGCTCGTGAGTATATTCGTCGGCTGGATTCCGCTGCTGGGACCACTACTGACGCTGATTGCCTGGATCGGCGTGATCAACTGGCGGTATCCGGGTGGCTGGATCGATGCCGGTATTATCGCGTTTGTCGCCTGGCTAGCGGTCGTCGTCCTATTGTTCGTCCTCAGTCCCGTCCTGGGACCGGTCAATGCGCTCGGACTGCCCGGCGTCTGATTCCAAGACGGTAATCGACGAGTCGAGGGCACCGCTGAACTCCTCGCGGGCGAGTTCGACCGCGTTCCGGACGGCACCGACAGACGTGAGATGGCCGACACCGACGGTCGTCTTCAGCGCCAGCGCCGGTTTGCCCCGCAGCACCGTCGGTCCCACCTGCGCGACGGCACCGTTGCCGATACTGACGATCCAGCCGAGGTCGTCGAAGCTGTACGACTCAAGCCGCGGCTCGAACATCCCGTCGTTCTCATGATCATGATCGACCAACCGGGTGATGTTCGTCGCCACCGTCCGCGCCTCCCGCACGGCCGCCTGGGCGCTGGCTGGGACGGGCTCGCCGTCCCGATCGATCACTTCTGCGGCGTCCCCGAGAACGAACGTTCCATCGGCGAGCCGGAGTGTACTATTGACACGCGGCCGCTCGCCATTGAGGGCTGATGGCCCGGCGATCCCGCCAGTCCAGAGTAACTGATCATATGGAAGTTCCCCGGCGTCAGTTTCGAGCACACGATCCGTCGCTGCTTCGACGACCGTCCCGGTCCGAAGAGTCACATCACGATCACGTAACTCCTCAGCGACGGCCGTCTGAAAGTTCGCCGGGAATCCGGGGGCAACCGACTCCAGTCGTTCGATCAGCTCGATCGATACCCGTTCGGCGGCATCTTCCTCCCGCGCTAATGCGGCCAGCTCGCCAGCGACTTGGATCCCCGAGAGGCCGGCCCCTCCAATGAGGACCCGTCCGCCGGCATCAAGGACATCGAGGAAATCAGCACGGATCGTCTGTGCGTCCGCTAACGTTTTCAACGGCGTCGCATGTGTTTCGATACCTGGTAAGTCATGGAAGGCCGTCTCGGCACCGAGACAGACGGCCCCATAGTCGAAGGACAGTTCGGTCCCGTCATGAAACGTCGCCCGGTTGGCCGTTGGATCGATCGATTCGACCATGGCCTGGCGGACCGTCGCTCGATCGAACAGGTCCGTCAGCGGCACGGTAATTTCCGCCGCAAAGGACGGCCGCCGAATCACGCGATGGAGCTCATGCTGGACGAGATGATCGGCGGATCGATCGACGACGATAAGATCGGCGGTCGATGGCAACGTCGATTCGAGGCGTCGGGTGAGGGTGACGCCCGCATAGCCGGCACCAAAAACCGCGACGGTAGTCATCGAATCAAAATATGGACTGGTCGCGTATAGTGTTGCTGAACCGAAATGAAGCGACCCCGAACGGAGCGGGAATGGTCGTTTATTGCCAACGATGGTCGATCGAAATGATGCTTTCATCCGCCACATTTCGGTGACTCACGTCGAACATCCTCGATGGGAAGACGGCGGTCAGCGAAACAGGTCGATGAGCCAATCGAGGATATTCGAGGAGCGATCGGTAGCCGTCCCCTGGGTCGATGGGGTGGATTCAGCGAGGTCGCGGTCGATCGTCGATAGCAACGCACCGCGGAAGGCAGCGGCGTCGAAATGTGGATCCGCGGGATATGAAAAAGTGATATAGACGTGATCGTCATTGATCGGCGACTTGATCGTTTCACGGGTCAGAGTGTCATCCCCGTCGTCATCGGATGTGACGAGGCGGTCCAATCGATAATCCAACAGTGTGTTGTTCGTCGTAAATGAGACACCGATCTCAAAGCGAACGGTCTCACCGGATGGCTCCGAGTGGGCGGCGACTGCCTCAACCAATCCACCGACCTCACGGGAGACCTCATGTGGTGGTTTCGAGACGAGCGAAGATCGAAGAGCATCGAGCTGCTCTTCAAGCTCTGTCGCCTCCGTCGACGCGTCCGAAGGTGGCTGCTGCATTGGAGATTCAGGCTGGCTCATCTTACAGCGCGGATGCTACCTCGGTTGTTGACACGACGAGATACTACTCTTGGATTGACCAGCAGGTGCGCTACAGCTTCATATCGTCGGTTAGGGTACTCGTATACGATCGGTTCCTCCCCCCGTTGGATTTCTCTGTGTGATACCCATCCTTAAAGCAATTCATCAGATTATAGATTTCAATAATGCAATTGGCAGCACAATGGATCCACATACGCCCAGTAACCGGCTACAGAGAACTCATCCGCCAGTCTGACCCACTCTTTGTGACCGAGTCGGGTCCGAGCTCCGAGAGATCAGTATCCACTCGGGCGTGATGGAATCGAGTGGTCCAGCTAAAAGAGTGCGGCCGTCGAGTCGAGGATTTCTGCCGGACCGCCGACTTTCCAGACACGCGTCTCAACGCCACAGTCGGCAACCGCCGTCTCGACCTCATCGACGTGTCCAGCCTTCGTGTTCACGTAGACCGTCGCTCCAGTATCGACGGAAAAATAGACCGGGACTCCTTCGTCGCGGAGTTCACGGACAGCCTCGAAGATCGCCAGTGTCTCCGGTTGCCAGTACACCCAGCCGGCCGGCCCTGTCATGGTGGTCGCCGCCAACGAGAGGGAATCGTGCTCGGCCAGCTCGAAGACACGCCGGAAGCTCCCCGCTCGAAGGGCATCACGCATCTCGGCGATCTGTTCGTGGATGTGTGCCATCCGAGCCTGGAACATGTGGCTTTCAGCGGCCTCGGCGTGGGCGGATTCGGTCTCCTTGTAGACCGGGACGAGCCCGATGACAATCCGGAGGTCGTCCTCGAACCCCGTCTCAAGGCGTTCGGATCGACAGTCGGCATCGTTGAGACCGGTCCGAAGCTGGGAGAATCCACCGGTGACAGCCCGTGCCGCCGACGAAGATCCGCGGCGGGCGATCGCCGAGACCGCCGGTCGATCAAGCTCGAGATCGGCGGCCTCAACCAACGCCATCGCCGCCGCCGCAAACCCCGATGATGACGACCCTAAACCGACGTTCGTCGGGAAGTCGTTCTCACTTTCGAGCCGGACACCGACATCGAGCGATGCGAGCTCCCGAACGCGGTCGACTACAGCCCGGATCCGCTCGGCACCACGCCCATCAACTCCTTCACCGTCGATGACGTAGAGATCGTCGCTTGGCGCCCGGTCCTGCTCAAACGCGGCCGTCGTCAGCGTGTGGCTCGGAGCCGTACAGAGGCTGATGCTGTCGTGATAGGGGAGGCGAAGCTCCGAGTCTCGCATCCCATGGTATTTCACGAGCCCCTGGATCGGGTGTGCACGCGCAGTCGCTTTCATGCTCTGAGCCGGGAGTGACGCGAACTT
Source organism: Halobacteriales archaeon (assembly GCA_042219475.1). Taxonomy (GTDB): domain Archaea; phylum Halobacteriota; class Halobacteria; order Halobacteriales; family Hikarchaeaceae; genus Chewarchaeum. Next base: position 22,528 of record JBDGPX010000047.1, on the reverse strand, counting down.
AACCGTCCCGGAGTCGACGTTGAGGATCGAGTTGAGCGGCCCGTAACGGGTTAACATTACGATAAGTCTATAAAAAATCAGACCTAATTTAGTTAGAAAATTGATAGCAGAAGTCGTGATTGAGTTGATATTTCGCGATAGAATTAAATCGCCCCATCGACTCTTAGAAGATAGCCGTCGATCCCGGGTCGAGAGGATCATCGGCCGAACGATCCTCCCTCACCGACGCGATCACACCACAACCGGAGAGATACCCATGGCAACCCTGCTTCAACTCGCGCTGTACTTCAACATCCTTGCAGCCTGTTTCATCTGCTTTGCCGTGACCGTCTGGATCGCAAAGCAACACCGCACGGATCGCGGGTTCGACACGAGCGTCGAAGAGGACATCCTCTCGGAACAGGAGTGGGAACAGTTCAACAACCAGGAGTGACCGTACACGGTTCCTTCCCCGGGATACATCGAACGTCCGGCCGGATCGAACCACTCAACTAGGTCGCGGTGGAGCCAGCACCCATGGGGACACCGCCGGAGACGCCGGACGATCAAATCGAGACGGTCATCGATCGACTCACTGAAGCCTATCCGGACGCGACCATCTCGCTCGATTTTTCGGATCGATTGGAGTTGCTGATCGCTGTTATCCTCTCCGCACAGTGTACCGACGAGCGGGTCAACTCGGTGACCACCGACCTCTTCGATCGTTACGAAACGGCTGCGGATTACGCCGCGGCCGACATCGAGGAGCTAGCGTCCGCCATCGATTCGATCACCTACTACAACAACAAAGCGGAATATATCCACGACGCCTGCGAACGGATCGTCGAGGACCACGACGGCGAGGTCCCCGATACGATGGAAGACCTCACCGACCTTCCAGGGGTCGGCCGTAAGACCGCCAACGTCGTCTTACAACACGGCCACGACATCGTCGAGGGCATCGTCGTCGATACACACGTCCAACGGCTCTCACGGCGATTGGGATTAACTGATGCCACCACCCCGGAAGCGATCGAACAGGATTTAATGAAATCCGTTCCCAAGGACTCCTGGCAGGAGTTCACCCATCTGCTGATCGAACACGGCCGTGCCACGTGTACGGCGCGAAACCCCGACTGTGCATCGTGTATCCTCGAAGCTCGCTGTCCTTCCTCCCGTCAGCGGGCCTCGATCGATCTCGCCAGTGGCGACCCCTGGAACGGCTGATCGAGAGCACCTACAATCGTACATGTAGGGCTAAATGACGTTGTATCGAAGGAAGTACCGGGCGATGCCGATGAGCCAGGCTAACAGCCAGAAGACGACGTACCCGACGACGCCGATCCGGAGCCGACCTCGCCAGGCCCCCATGTTCTCATGCAGATCCGTGAGATCGACGTCCTGATCCGGATCGTTATAGAGATCGTGCCGGCGTTTGACCTGGAAGATCCGGACGATACCGGTGAGTGCGAACACCAGCATCGCATATGCTTGGAGACCGAGAAAGGCATGCAGTGCCGCAAATCCACTGAGCTGATCTAACAGCCTTGGAATCATCCAGAACACCACCGGTACCGTCGTCAGTACGAGCCCGGTCACGATGAAGCGGAGATGGCGCATCAGCACCGACCAAGTCACTGTCTCGACCGAGAGGACGATCCACGCTCCATAGAGATAGAACGGGAAACTCGCGGTGACCAACACGGCAGCAAGCGTTGCCAACATCACCTCCGTCGACGTCACCATATCGCTTCTTGCTACCCGATCGCGTTAAACGGCGCGATCCCCTGGTTTTGGCGATATCACATGCACGAACGACAGATCCGTTTCCGGCCGTGATGATCCGGATCTTCAATGTGATACTGTAGTCACTCATAAGTGATTGACTGCTCCTTCCCTCCCTACTGTGCTACTCACTCCCGCTGGTCGCTCCGTTGCTCCTTGAGGAACGGGACTCCGCCTCGAAGATTAGTTGAAAAGGGTTTACCAACGCGAGCTCCAACTGCGTGATAATGGCCGATCCGGATGCCGACGGGTCCGGCACGGAGACTCCGACCGAGACAACAGACCGGTCCGATGTAACTGGAGAGCGTGCCGAGCAGTCGGCGGAGGAAGACGGTGCCGACGTCTCGATGGCCGAACTCCGATCGGCGGTCGAGGAACAATACGATTTCGAGAACTTCACCGCCGAGGATATGGCCTCGATGAGCGGGGAGGAGTGGGAGGCCGTCTTCGATGCCGATTCGTGGATCACGGGTGGGACACTGCTCGATCGAGTCGAAGCCGATCTGAAAAACCGGGTGGCGAGCCGGGATGTCTTCGCCGTCGTCGAACGGATCACCGAAAGCGGTGAGGACCGACTCCTCGCGTACTCGGATGAAGGATATACGATCGTCTATCCCGATGGAACCGTCGAGGGACGTGGGACGGTTCTCCGGGATGTCAAACCCGTCGTCGCGCTGTGTTCGATGGAGGAATACGAGGTCAACGATCCACCGGAGGGTGATCTCCTCCCGAATCCGGATTCGGTACCGGAAGGCGGCAGTGAACTCGGCAACCGACTGATGTTGGCAGTCGCTGGCGTACAGCTGCTCGCCGGGCTCTTTTTATTGCTCTCGCCGGTGATCGTCGACCCGTTGCTCGCGTTGTTCTGTCAGCCGGCAGCAGGAAGAGGTGTCTACAGCTGTGCAATCCTCAGCACGGCCACGATAACGATGCAATCACCCGGACGGGCAATCGTGCTGACGACGATCGTTGGGCTCGGCTTTCTGGTCATTAGTGGACTCCTGTTCGTGGTCGTCGCCAACGCCCGTCTGTCCGATCGCTTCCGTGCTGAGGAGTATCGTGAGCGCCTCCGTGCCACCGGTGTTGGAACCGATGAACGGCCGGATTTCCTGCCGATCGACGAGGACACCGAACAGCTTGAGACCCTCGAAGACGATCGGACAAACGAGGAGCCTCAGAGCTAAAATCCCGTACACGGAAGGCGTGCATCGGTGGGTTTAAGCGAGTCCCGTACTCACGCTCGGATGTATGAAACGGCGGGATTTTTTGCGGATGTCAGGCGGCGCCGCCGGCGCCGCCGCTGTCGGTGGCGTCGGGTCTGCGGCCGCCCAGGAGGAGGAAGACGACGGCACGACCCACACGGTCGAGATGACCGATGAACTCGTCTATGACCCCGAAGAGATCACCATCGCACCTGGTGATACCGTCGTCTGGGAAAACGTCGGCTCGGTCGGCCACTCCGTCACCGCCTACGAGGACAACATCCCCGACGGCGCCGACTACTGGGCCTCCGGCGGCTTCGACTCCGAACAAGCCGCCCGCAACAACTATCCCCAACAGGGTGACATCCCCGGCGGTGAATCCTACGAACACACCTTCGAAACCACCGGCACACACGAGTACTTCTGCATCCCTCACGAAACCGTCGGCATGGTTGGAGCCGTTATCGTTGAGGAAGGCGCCGGCCAACAGAGCGGCGGCGGAATGGCAACCCGACCCGAGCCGGACCCCGAACACATGGGCGTGCCGTTCCAAGCACACTTCGTCGGGCTCGCAACGATTCTGGCGATCGTCGCCTCGCTGATCTACACGTTCTTTGCGTTGAAGTACGGCGAAACACCACACTCCGGCTATCCCGAACAGGACTGATCAGACATGTCATCAACGGGCAGTACCTACGGCGACATTCATCGATACGAACCCCCTCGAGAGAACACGGCCGCGGCGATCGCGATCGTCATCCTGACGATTGTTGAAATAATCTTCGTTGGGCTGTTTACCCTCGGGTTGATGACCGGGTGGGGCTACACCGAGTACGGTAATATGTTTCTTGGCGGAATTCTAGCGGTGATCTTCATCGATCTCGCGTTTATTCTGCTCCTCTATCGCAAGGAATTCCTGCCGGACGTGATGATCGTCAAAAAGCGCCGGCGAAAATGGGAGGATCTCTACGTTCGCGAGGAGGACCAACACGGAACGGGCTTCACCGAAGGCAGCCCCTGGGAACAGCTCAAACAAGCGATCTACCCCTACTACAAGCGAAAATAGACCATGGCAGCCAACGAAGACGACAAATATCCGGAAAGCTCAGGACGGCGCCGGTTCGTCAAAGGCGTCGTCGGGAGTGCCGCACTCGCTGGCGTCGGGGCGACGACAAGCGCCGCCATCAATACGACGACTGCTCGGTCGGGGGCCGGCGGTGGGACCCTGCAGTATTTCGGTATCGAGAATACCGATGGTCCTGCTCCACGGGCGATGCCAATGATCCCGATCAGGATCGACAACGAAGGATTCCTCAAGGGATATTGGCCGGAGGTTTCCACCGAGATGGTCGGCGGCCGACAGGTCACCGTTGCCAGAGAGCAGGTCGGGCCGATCACCTACTCCAGCGAGTGGTTCCAGTACTGTGGCGTCCAGACGTATGAAGGGGTCAAGCCAGATGCCGATCAGGACAACTACTTCCGATATGTCGAGAACCCACCCGGCGAATACGGTTGGCAACAGGATGTCGAGGCCGGTGGGAAAGTCCACGTCGATGACTTCTCGGACTACAAGGAGTGGAATAACGGGATCGGCACCGCCGGGGCCGGCAAACCGGCGATGGTGAACTGGCGCTCAGAAGGGACCGAGAACGTGATGCCAGTGCAAATCCTACGATCGCCACGCCTCGAACGGGCAGTCGATCAGGCCGAAGGCGAAGTCGCCGAGTGGCTCAACGCGGCGACCCGGGACGGATTTATGGCCTGGCTCGATAAGTGCACGCACTTCTGCTGTGTGCCGGCATTCAAAGGCTTCACCGACAGCGCGAAGTTCGGTGCCGCAAACGAGGTCTACTGTCAGTGCCACCAGTCGGTGTACGACCCGTTCAGCATCGTCAAAAAGACGTTCGTCGCGCTCCCGCGGCCCGAGTGATCAATGACCGAACAATGGAGGACATAACACACAATGGCGCTTGAACCAAAGGACGACTACGATCATCAATCGTGGCTCGCCGAGAAGGATCTCACGCCGATCGAGGAGATCTTCCTGACGACGCTGATCTGGCTGGACAAACGGCTCCGGATCGTCGATTATCTCGAGTTGCTCGAGACGATGTACTACCGGGTCAACCTCCAGATGCCAAAGAGCCACACCGAACAGTACGACCTCGATAACAAGTTCTGGTACTGGTATCCCCTCTACTCGCTTGGCTCGTTCTCGACGATCGCCTATATCGTCGCAGCCATCAGCGGGGCCCTACTGGGGTTCTACTACGCACCAGCCCAGGGTGGCCTCGAGGAGGCGACCGTCGCCTACCAGCAACTGGAGTTCATCATGACCGATCTCAACTTCGGGTTTATGCTCCGGTCGATCCACCGCTGGTCGGCTCAGTTTATGGTCGCCGCCGTCTTCCTCCATATGCTTCGGGTATACTTCACCGGCGCATACAAGGAACCCCGTGAGCTCAACTGGCTGCTCGGGATTATTCTGATCAGCTTAACGTTGCTCTTTGGGTACTCTGGCTATCTCCTACCCTGGGATCAGCTGGCCTTCTGGGCCGGCCAGATCGGCGTCGAGATGTCGCTGTCGATCCCGTTGATCGGCGAATGGGTCGCCCAGCTGATCTTCGGCGGCTTCTCGCTTGGGCAAGCGACTCTTCAGCGGATGTATATCATGCACGTCTTCCTGTTGCCGTTTGTCGTGACAACGCTGATCGCGGTTCACATCGGAATTGTCTGGATTCAGGGTATCGCCGAACCACACTAATCGAACTATGAGCGACGACACTACCTCCGATACGACCCGCACGGAAGCCCGCGCAGACGGCGCCGGTCCAGGGATCGTCCCCCCGGACGACGAGACGCCGACCTGGTCCGAACGGAAAGCCCGCAAGACCGGATTGGCCCGGCTAACTTACGAGTACTTCGAACGCGCCCGCCGGGAGGATCAGGACCTGCGTCAGGAATCGAGTTATGTCGAGCGTGACGTACTCGGCTTTCCGACCTGGCCTCACGAGACGATCCGGAACCTCTCGTTGGTGAGTTTCTTCGTCGGGATGATCCTCCTGTTGTCGGCAGCACTGCCGCCACACCTCGGGCCGCCGGCCAATCCGAGTCGGACACCTGCGGTGATCCTCCCCGACTGGTATCTCTACTGGTCGTTCGGGCTGTTGAAGCTCGGACCGCTCAATCCGGATCTGGCGATCCTCGGGGGCGATAAACTGATGGCCGACCGGACCTACGGTGTCCTCGCCAACCTCGTCGTCGTCGGGATCGTCGCCATCGTCCCGTTCCTGAACAAAGGGAATGCCCGCCGGCCCGTCGAACAGCCGTTTTGGGCCTCCGTCGGAGTCGCTGGCGTCGTCTTCTCATTCACCGTCAGCGTACTCTCGATCAAAAATCTTGTTCCGATGGATTCACACCTCCTGTTCGATCTGACCTTTTTGCTTCCGATAGTCGCCGGCGCCCTCTCGTATGCGATCCTACGGACGATGCGTGAAGGGTACATGTACGACTTAAATCGGCGATACTACCGACTGCGGCCGCCCAAGTAACCGCCCGCTGAAACTGATATCGATACTATCGTCGGAATCTTGGACGGATATTCCGATCAAATCCGGGTGAGTCGATATGGGGACGAACCGACATCGAACGCGACGACGGGATGGGAGGGACGATGACCGGAAACGACGCCAGTGAACGAACATCCACGAACGCAGAATCGAACGACCCGGGATCGGCGACCAACCACGACCAATCGACCGCACAATCCGACTCCCGACGAGAGGTCGTCGTGCCGCTCTCGCTGTATAAGATCGTCATCGTCTTTTCGACGCTATTAGCGATCATCGGTGTCGTCGGCGGGTTCATCGTGCTCGATGCGGCGACCGACCGGGCCAACGCACCGGCCTCGGAGATCGATCCCGTACTCACGGTGCTCGGGTTGGTACTTATCGCGGGAGGTGGCGGCATCTACGCGTTTGCCTCGCGGTTCCGGGCCGAGGGAATGGGAAAATCTAAAACGAACGACGGCGAAGGTGAGAATAATGGCTGACGAGTTCGCCAAGGGCCTCGGCATCGCGACGGTTGCGGGGCTCGGCTGGATGATCCTTTCTGGGTGGTATACCACGCCCGGGTTCGAGGATACACAGCTGGTCGGAGAAATACCGGAGCAAGTAGATATCTACGGACAGGCTGCATTGTTGCTTCGGGAAGCATTGTTCTGGTTTGCAATCCTTGGAGTGCTTACCTTCTGGATCGTGTTGCCCGCGATACAGCAACTCCAAGAGGCACGCGGAGAGACGAGCGAAGAGTGACACCACCCACGCCGGGGTGAATTAGAATCACCGCGTCTGTTTTCAGAACCGATCGTCGTTCGAAAGTAACCGGATGACTGAGGGTGCATTCCGGCCTGACTTCGCTCGCTCCTTGGGAAACGGGATAGTGTCCTGTCCCGCATGAGTCAAAGTGGTGAGCTGGCAAAAACGGTCGCCCGATCGGGATGATCGACTGAGGGTTCGAGAAACGAAACCGACCAACACGGGACGGGTTCGAACGAGTAGAAACAGGGTGATTGAAACGGGATCGAGGGGGTGGATAGACATTAAACGATCATGCTCCAGAGCGGCTCGATGACGAAGAAGAGACTGATAAACGCCGCGTAGCCGAGTACCAGTAGCGAACTGAGAAGCGAACTCTTCGGTCGCTCGATGTCGAGGTCCTGTCGGGCCTCGACCTTCCGGGATTCGAACTCGAAGAAGTCCGTGAGGAACATCCCCACGACCAGTACGGAGAGGACCATCCCCGCGTGGGGGTGGAGTGTCAGGTAATAGAACGATGCGAGAATCAGCAGGACGTTCGTCGCCTGATGCCCAGAGTGCCGGGAGATCGCGTCAGCGCCATCCTCAGCTTGCTTGACATGGGTACGGTGGGCGAGAAAGCGCGTCACCAGGTTCACGAGCACCAGCAGCAAGATCAGATACTCAATGAGAAGGCCCCCGCCAACGGACATCCCGAGCACTCGATCGATGGGCCCGAAGATCGCCGGTTCAACCATATCCGATACTCCGTTACTGGTCCATTAGAGTTTTTCCAATCGTTGCTCGGTTCCGTCGAGGATGACGGCCTCAAACTGTGTGTCCGGAGCGAAAGTGAATTCGATCGGGGTGTAGTGTGGTACCGAGCCGGTGTCTCGGTCATCCGCGAGAAGGGTGATTTCCCCCTCGTTTCGTTCGATCGTGATTTCGATTGGCGGGGTCGGGTCGATAACCCATTGATCGATATGGGTCGCAAACGCCGAAACGGGAACGACCACCGCAGCAGCCGTTTCGGGGGCGATCGTTGGCCCGCCAGCTCGACGGGCGTAGCCGTAGCTGCCGACCGGTGATGCGACGACCACGCCGTCGGCCCGGAACCGTTCGATCGGTGTCTCGCCGGCGACCGTGAACTCGGAGATCCGGGCTGGTTCGGTCGTCACGAGCATCGCGTCGTACAGAGCATGCGCACGCTGTTCCCCATCAACTCGGATTTCAAGGATCGGATACGAACGAGTGTCGGCGACGCCGTCAGCCAGCGTTCGAACGGCGTCCACAAGCTGTTCAACGGTGATTGACGGTAAGCCAGCTCCGACATCGACCGGGAGGACGGGAATGGAAGTTTCCCGAGTGGCGAGATCGATGACAGCGGATTCCCCGACAGCGATCACGACCTCCGGTTCGTCATCAAGTACTACATCCACCGTACCGGTCCGGAGATCGATCGAACCATCGATTACGGGTGTGAGTTGTGATTCGATCGTTTCGTCCGTTCCAACCACCCCAATCATACCAGACCCCGCTCGATACAATAACCTCGATGCCGACCGGCAAAAAGGATCGGCTTCCAGAACCGCCGATCAGTCGTCGTAGGGCCAGTCGCCGATGACCTCCGTTCCCCCCGATTGGTTCTCCACTTCAAGCGCGCGAGCGGTTGCCTCGAACACCGCACTTAGGTCACCTCGGTGCCTTCGCATTCGCCGTCACAACCGGCCAACCGATTGCCGATATCGACGAGTGTTTCGAGGTGCGTCCATCCGACACCGCTGATAAACGTCTCATTGATCCAATCAGTCATGCCGTTCTCCGGGCCGGGAGCCCGCCTAAGTATTACCGAACCCCCGATCGGATCGTCAGCGAGCGATGACGACACCGGCGGACTCTCGATGACGCATGTAGATTCGGTCGGGACTGGGTCCCCTACTAGCATCCAACTGAAACGGTCCCGATCTCGAATGACCGCCGAAAACGGTGGATCGACATCTCACAGCATGCCGTTGTCACGCATGCCCGCAAGGAGATCAGCAGTCAACGATTCAGCGTTCTCGTAGGGGAAATCCTGGGCATCCGAGAGTTTCATTGCCAGTTCCATGGCCGTTACACTCACGTCGCCGGCCTCAAACCGGGTCTGCGGTCCGTTCGGCAGCGCCGGGATGAGGTCCGTCGGCGACTGGACTGGATACTCGGCCGAACCGAACACGTCGAGGAATTGCTCGCGGAACTCGGATTCGACATCGGTCATAGATTAGCATGATCGGGACTGGATAAAGAGAGTTCTGTCACGGCCATGATAACACACTACGATCCGATCCGACGAGCAGGGTGGACGATCGCCGCTAGCTCGCTAAGCTTTTTTCGTTGTGCAAGCGACAGGGTGGATATGCGGGAGGTACTGGCTAAGTGGCGCCCGGTGATCGATGAGGCTATCGAGGATGTACTTCCCCGAGAGATCGATTCGGAATACCTAGTGGAATTCTTTGGCCCGCCGAGCTACGGATACGACATCGAAACAATCCAGCGTGGCCTGGCGGATCCTGTCTGGGAGCTACTCGATCGTGGCGGGAAGCGGTGGCGATCGATCCTTTTTCTCAAGCTTGTAGAGGCGTTTGGGAAGGATCCCGAGGACTTCCTGCTCTATGCGACCATTCCGGAGATCCTCCACACCGGGACGATCATCGTCGATGACGTCGAGGACGACGCGGAACTGCGTCGTGGGGAGCCCGCGTTACACACTCAGTATGGCACTGATGTCGCACTGAACGCCGGAAACGCGCTCTATTTCATCCCGCTCAAACTCATCAACAAGAACCCGGCCGATCTCAGTCCGGATCGGCGATTGCAGGCCTACGAAATGCTGACCCACGAACTCAACCGGACCCACCTCGGTCAGGGGATGGATATCCAGTGGCACAACAGACGCTCGGTCGATGTCGATGAGAGCCAGTATCTGGAGATGTGTGCCTGCAAAACCGGTTGTCTCGCTCGGATCGTTGCCCGCCTGGCGGCGACCGTGACGGGACAGTCACGAACGGTCGAACGAAAAATCGCCACGTATGCCGAACGGATGAGCATCAGTTTCCAGATCATCGACGATGTCCTCGACATCGAACACACCCTAGATCAGGCCGGCGAGTTCGGAAAAGCCTTCGGCAACGACATCAGGGAAGGAAAGGTCACGCTGATCATGCTCCATGCGACGGAGCAGGCATCCCCGGAGACCGCCAGCCGCTTACAAACGATTCTCCATACCGACACGACGACCGAAGCGGAAATTCTCGAAGCGATCGAAATTATCCAAGAAACCCATAGCGTCGAATACAGTCGCCACCGTGCGGAGGAGCTCGCCCAACAGGCGCGGGCGGCCCTTGACGATCTCGATCTCGAGCCCGAAGCCGCCGGCGAACTCGCTGAATTCACCCAGTTTATGGTCGATCGGGATGTCTGATCGAGTCCATGGTCGTTCGTTGAATCCGGTACTGCGGGGGTATTTAGTGAATTCCCACCCGAGGTAGCACCATGACAGCCAACGAAACGGACGATGGGTACGACTTTGACTTCGAACTCCTCCGTCAGTTGACCGAGGCGGACGGAGTTCCGGGATATGAAGACCGAATCCGGTCGATCGTCACATCGGAACTGACGGACCACGTCGATGAACTGCGGACGGACGCGATGGGCAACGTCGTCGGATCGCGATACGGTGATGGCGACTACGAGGTCGTAATCGCAGCCCACATCGACGAGATCGGGTTCATGGTGCGACACGTGACCGATGATGGATTCGTCGAAGTGGATGCGTTGGGCGGCTGGGATGCCCGCGTCCTCAAAGCCCAGCGGGTCACGATCCATACCGAGAACGGCGACATCCCGGGCGTCATCGGCTCGCCACCACCGCACACCCAAGACGAGGAGGATAAAGAAGCGGATATCGCCGTCGATGACGTCCACATCGACGTCGGATTGCCCGCCGAGACCGTCGCCGACCGGATCAGCGTCGGTGATCTCGTGACGATGGACCAAACGACCGAACCCGTCGGCAATCACATCACGGGCAAAGCGCTCGACGATCGGGCATGTGTCTTCGCGATGCTTGAGGCCGCCCGACGAATCGACGAGCCGGACGTGACGATCCATTTCGCCGCCACGGTCCAGGAAGAAGTCGGACTCCGTGGTGCGACCGCGTTGGGTGTTGATCTCGATCCGGATTTGGCGATCGCCCTCGACGTAACCGTCGCCAACGATCTTCCGGACTTCGAGCGCGGCGAACACGTTACTGAATTGGGTGATGGGACGGCGATCAAACTCAAAGACTCAAGCGTCATCACGAACCCGAAGGTCCACAAACGGCTGCGATCGGTCGCGGAAGACGCCGAGATCCCCCACCAGCTTGAGGTGTTACCCCGCGGCGGCACCGACACGGCCGGCTTCCAGAACACGCACGGAGCCAAGCCCGTCGGGGCGATCTCGATCCCGACCCGATATCTCCATACCGTCACCGAAAGCGCCCATCACGACGACATCGCAGCGACAATCGACTTGTTGGTCGCGTTCCTCGAAAGCGAAACCGGCGAACACGACTACACCTTGTGACTGGCTACCCGACAGCTGTCATTGATCGTCCGGTCCGGCTGCAATCGGTGTGATGTTCGGGCTGAACCCTCGTTGTCGTGGGTCGAAACCAAAGTCTTCAGTACCGGGCCATGCGAAGGATCCGATAATGAGTACGGAACGATCGGTTTCGCGTCGCGCATTCCTCCGATCAGCTGCCGGTGGGGCTGCCATCACTGGAACGGCCGGCCAGGCGGCCGCCCAGGAGGAGGAAGACGACGGCACGACCCACACGGTCGAGATGACCGATGAACTCGTCTATGACCCCGAAGAGATCACCATCGCACCTGGTGATACCGTCGTCTGGGAAAACGTCGGCTCGGTCGGCCACTCCGTCACCGCCTACGAGGACAACATCCCCGACGGCGCCGACTACTGGGCCTCCGGCGGCTTCGACTCCGAACAAGCCGCCCGCAACAACTATCCCCAACAGGGTGACATCCCCGGCGGTGAATCCTACGAACACACCTTCGAAACCACCGGCACACACGAGTACTTCTGCATCCCTCACGAAACCGTCGGCATGGTCGGTACCGTCACCGTCCAAGAGGGTGGTGAGGGCGGCGGCGGCGAGGTCCCCCCGCCGATCCCCGGTGGTGCGAAGTCACTCGGTGTGGCCTCCTTTGTCGCAATGATCGCCACGCTGGGGCTGGCGTTCGTTTTCATGAAATACGGCGGCGATTACGACGAGATCGAGTAGTGAAGGCATCGCAGATCCAGGGCAGGGCCGAGGTTGTCGAGTGTGGCCACGAGGGCACGCATCGTTCCGGGGATCAGCGGTGTGAATGACACCATCGAAACTGAGTCGTGACAGGTTCGTGCGCTTGATGTTACAGCTTCGTCATGACCTCATCGAGAGCCTGAGCATCGACGAAGACCACGACGTGATCGGCGGGCTGGATAGCGGTATCACCCCGAGGGGTAATGAACGTCCCGTCTCGAGTGATGGCACCGATCACGACGCCATCGGGTAGATCCTGAATCGACTCGCGGATCGGTCGATCGGCGAGAATGCTGTCGGCGTCGATCTCGATTTCGAGGACTTCAGCGCGGTCTGATTCGATCAAGGCGACGTTTTCGGTGCGTTGTTCCCGAGTGAAACGGGTGATTTCCTCGGCGGTTACTTCACGAGGGTTGATCGCAATATCGACGCCGACGGCCTCGAAAAGATCGACAGACTCACCGTTTTCAACGACAGCGACCGCTCGATCGGCACCGAGACGCTTGGCGAGCAAGGCCACGAGGAGGTTCCGCTCGTCGCTTTCGAGGCATGCGACGACGAGATCGGTTGCCTCGATATGCTCACGTTCGAGAAACTCCGCATCCGTCGGGTCGTGATGCATGACGACGGTATCGAGTAGATCCTCGGCCAGCCGGCGGGCGCGCGTTTCATCGGCCTCAATGATGCGCGGTTCGAGCCCACGTTCCGACAGCACCCGGGCGGTTTCCTCGCCGATGGATCCGCCACCGATCATCAGGATATCCGAGCCGTGCTCGTCCCCGGGCGAGACCATACCGGCGAACGATCGCACACATTGTGGGGTGCCGATGACGACGATCTTCCAACCGACCTCGATCACCGAGCGGCCGGTGGGGATCCTCACTTCACCATCGTGGAGTAACGCGGCAAAGGTGAGCTCTTCGAACTGATCGGCCTCACTCACCGTTTGCCCGGCGATCGGACTTTCCTCTGTGACCTCGAATTCTGCCATCTGTACCCGCCCACCTGCAAACGGATCGACGTCGCGAGCCCCGGGGAGGCCGACGATCCGGGCGATCGTTTGGGCGGTCAACAGATCGGTACAGACCATAAAATCGATGCCGAAGGCACGATCCGATCGCCGCCACGTCTTGAGGAATTCCGTGTTACGAACGCGGGCAATCGTGAACGCATCGCTGACGACCGCAGTCGTCGAACAGATAACGATATTCGTCTCGTCGTTGTCAGTGCTTGCGATCACGATATCGGCATCAATGATCCCGGCCTCCTCAAGTACGTCCAGCGAGGTTCCGTCGCCCTCAATCGCAAGGACATCCTCGGAATAGGTGAGGGATTCGACCCGTTCGCCGTCACGGTCGATAACGACGATCTCGTGGTCGTCAGCGAGGCTTGCGGCGATATTTGAGCCGACCTCGCCGGCACCGATCACCACGATACGCATGAATCGGTCCCCTGAAGCATATCCAAGGCTATCACGACGCCCCGATAAGTCCGTTTTCGTTTGGCCATCGGTGTGCCGTCGCTGGGGATCATGTCTCGATCGTCAGATCAACATCGCGGGGACGGCCTTCGATATCCGCGACGATCCGCTCGACGACCCGTTCTGCTTCCCGTTGAAGCAACGGTTTGACGCGCTCGATCACCCACGACAACGAGACGAGCCGTGGGAGGTCAACGGCGTCACCGGTCACCGTCTCGGGCCGATACCGGACCTGTAGCGTCACTCGGGTGGCATCGGGTTCTCCATCGGGCGCCGCCTCGGGAGTGTGTTCGAGTATCCACGTCCCTTCGGCAGTAATACCACGGACGAGTTCGAAGTCGATCCGGGTCGGTGCCTCGATGGCCGTGACCCGCGAGTGGGCGGTATAACTCACCTTCCACCACTCGAATCGCAGTCGATAGTCAGTACCCGGTCCGCCATCCCCGGATTGGTCGACGCGTTTGAGATATTTCGAGTAGTTGGTATAGCGGGGAAAATCGACGAGAAAATCGAATATTTCCTCGGGAGGGAGATAAACGGTAGTACTGACGGCGAGTTCGTCCACGTTCCCGTTTACTTCGAGTGGCTTGTAAGTGTTTACCTACTCACACGTTTGGGGCTGGCGTGACAGTACACGTGCTCAGTACCGATCACTTCTCGGAGGATGCGCCCTCGTGCCCACCGGAATCGATATCCTCAACGGGCTCATCCATCGGCCATTCGGCGTCGCCATGAAATCCAATCCCGAGTTTGTGAGCGGCTCGGGAGATCATGTGTGCGCCCGTGGGTGCGGTCAAAAAGAGGAAGACGATCCCCACGAGAGAGGTCAGACCGGGACCGCTCGGACCGTAGTAGGCAACGCCAGCAAGGAAGATCGACGCCGCCCCCAGCGTCGTTGCCTTGCTGGTCGCATGGAGACGGTTGTAGACATCCGGCAGTCGGAGCAAACCGACGGTACCGATCACGAGGAAGAAACTCCCGACGGCGATCAACAACATCACCAATGCGGCCCGTGGAGCACCGATCGTCGAGGCGCTAGTCATAGGTAATGATATCCCCCTCGGTCAGATAAGCCGCGACAGTGATCGTACTGATGAACCCGATAATCGCCAACACCAGGCTGACGGTAACGAACGGTCCAAACCCGGTCTGAAGCGCAAACAATACCGCGATCGCGACCACGTTCGTCCCGATGGTATCGAGTCCGACGACCCGATCCGGAACGGTCGGCCCCCGGATGACGCGATATGCCGCAAGCAGTGTGACACCGCTCGAGAGTATCAGACCGAGCTGGATCGCGATCCGGAGGAATGTGGGATCTTTAGCCGTCATCGTGGGTGCCTCCTAACTGTCGATCATCGACTTGGGGGTGTTCGGGAATCGGATCGCCCGGTTTTCGCTCCTCATCGAAGATGACTAAGGCATACTCCTCCCATTGACGGATCGGTTCGACGACAGCCGCCCGATCCCGGCTATCGATCGTGTGGACCAACAGGGCGTTGGTATCCGCGTCGTAATCCATCGTCACCGTCCCTGGCGTGAGCGTGATGCTGTTGGCGATCGTCGTTATGCCGAGATCAGTCTGAACTCGTAGTGGAAAGACCACCACGTCGGGTTCGATCACCGCCCATGGCCAGATGATCCGGTAAGCCACATCGAAGTTAGCGATGATCACATCCCGAATGAACACCAGAAGATAGATCAAGGCATACGGAATCACCCGTGCCGTCTGCGCAATATCAACGCGTTCCTCATAGAAGTCCCGAGAGGCGTAGGCGATGGGGAAACCGAATACAAATCCGATAAGCAACTCACCGGCGATCGCGGCCGGTTCGAGCGTGACACCACGAACGAACAGCCACAATCCCCCGAGTAGTGCGCCGACGACGGGCCAAGTCCTGCTCATTCTGGTGCCCCCCCGAGGACGGTCTCGATGTAGGCTCCCCGGTCAAGTGCTGCGGTCGTCGCTGCCTCGGCCGCACGGAGCACCGGCTCGAAACCGATCCCGATCGCAAGCAAGGCGATCGAGAGGGTGAGTACGATCGCCACAATGCTCGGGCGATCATCGGCTGCCAGCACCGCGTCGGTCGGTGGGCCCCAAAATCCGCGGTTCCACGCCTTCGAGATGTATGCGATCGTGAGGATCGCCCCGAAAAGGACGAACGCAAGCGCGGCATCGGCACCGGCCCGGCTCACGACATCGAAGACTAACAGTTTCCCGAAAAAGCCCGATAAGGGTGGGATACCGATGAGTGCAAGTCCGCCCAAGAAAAACGCCACCGACAGCGCCGGCGTCTCTTCGGTCAAGCCACCGATCCCGACGAACTCGATCGATCCAACGGCGTCGTAGATCGCGCCGCTGGTGAGAAAGAGCGTACCCTTTGCGATCGCGTGATTCAAGGTATAGATGAGCGCGGCCGTGATCGCCAGCGGACGCACAGCCGGAACGGTTGCCCCCACGGCCAGCGGCATGACGATAAACCCAACCTGACTGATCGAGGAATACGAGAGGAGACTATCGATATCGTTCCGACTGACAGCAGCGACCCCTCCGAGAAGGATGCTCGCAGCCGCCATCAGAAACAGGACTGGACCGTAAAACGCGAGGAATGACGTGCCCTGGATACCGGGCATCGAAAGGGGCAATTCAGCGGCGGCAAAGACCGTAAAGTAAAGCCGGATCATCGCGTAGATCCCGACTTTCTTGACCACGCCGGCAAGCATCGCGGTGATCGGTGCTGGTGCTGCTCGGTAAGCACCGGGGACCCAAAACTGGAAGGGGACGATACCGGCTTTGAGCGCAAACACGGTGAACAACAGCGCGGAGAGCCCCAGAATCGGTAGCAACGCGACGTTATACGCCTGTGGATCGCTGAGCCGCCGGGCGAGATCCGCCATGTTGAGCGTTCCAGTCGTCGCGTAGATACCTCCAATCGCCAACAACATGACCGCGCTTCCAACGAGATTGAGTACGACGTAGTTCAACGCCGCCCGAGTATGCCTGGGGCCGCTATAGAAGACCACCAGGACATACGAAGCCATCAACATCACCTCGAACCAGACAAAGAGATTGAAGATATCACCGGTGAGGAACGCTCCGGAGATTCCGACGATCATGAGATGAAAGAGTGGATGATAGGCGAGGCGTTGACCATATGTATCGATGTACCGGATGGAAAACGCCGTCGCCGCAAGGGAAACGATCGCCGTCAGAGCGAGCATAAACGTCGAGAGGGAATCGGCAACGATCGTGATACCAAACGGGGCCGGCCAGCCCGAGAGCTGGTAGGCGATCGGTCCGCCGGTCGCCACCTGTTCGAACAACGCAGCCACCGCGATCAGATATCCCACACTCCCGAGCAGGCTGATCGCCTGCTGCAACCGACCTCGCGCCCGGACGAGGAGTGTCAGCACCGCGGCGGCGAGCGCGATGAGCATCGGTGTGATAGCGAGTTGATCGACGTATGCACCGATCACCGTCATGCCGATTCACCGCCGTTCGTCCCATCGAGAGCATCGAGATCGATCGTGCCGTGTTCCTCGTAGACTCGGTAGGTGAGAACGAGCGCGAACGCAGTCGTGCCAAAGCCGATCACGATGGCGGTCAATACGAGGGCTTGGACCAGTGGATCGGTCGTGGCGGCCGCACTCCCACCTTCCCCGTGGTGGAGGAGCACCGGAGGTGCACCGCCGATACCGCCCATCGTCACGAGATACACGTTGGCTGCTTGGCTGAGGATCGCGACCCCCCAAACCACACGGACAACATCCCGTCTAAGGACCAGAAATGAACCGAAAGCAAAGAGACATCCGAGCACGACCGAGAGGACGACTTCAGTCATTCTGTCCCCACCACCGCGATGATCGTCAGGAGGCCACCGACGACGGTCAAATAAACGCCGATATCGAAAGCAAGCGCCGTCGCGACCTCGAGCTCCCCGTACAGCGGGACGTGATGGAGGATATAATACGTCTGGGTGAGAAACGGGAGATCGAGAACGATCGGTGCCAACCCCGCCCCCACAGCCACGGCAAGTCCGGCGGCGATCAGGCCGCGATAGCGCCGGATCGGCGAGTGGGCGAACGATGCCTCGGTCGCCGGCATACCGATGACGGTCCGCAGATATTCAAGCCCAAAAACCACATAGACGAGAACGAATGCCGTCGTCGTCAACACCGCAGCGATGAACCCCCCACCCGGGAGGTTGTGACCCTGTAACAGGAGTGCAACGGCAGTCACGAGGATAATCGGGACGACGAACCGGACCGCCGTTCGAGTAATAACCGTCGTCATTGTTGGGTCTCCCCCCGTGCCCGCATACCTACGAGCGTCAACACCGAAAGCGCCGCCATCGCGACTACCGAGATTTCCCCCAGCGTATCGAACGCCCGGAAATCAACCAAGATGACGTTGACGATGTTCCCACCCCCGCCTTTCGGAATGGCGTTCTCAATAAAGTACGTCCGGATCATCGCATCGGGGTCGGCCGCCGTCGAAACTAACACCGTCAGGAAAACGGTGACGCCGATAGTCAGCGATACCACAGCATCGCGGATCGTTCGGCTGCCTCGGGTCTCGCCATAGAAGGCCGGCAACCGGTCAAGGACGAGCAGAAAGATCACCAACACGAGCGTCTCGATCACCAACTGAGTGAGCGCTAGATCGGGCGCCGACGCCAAGATGTAAAAAATCGCGACCATGAACCCAAGGATCGATAGTGTGAGGACACCCGCGATATGTGAGGGAGCGCTCGTGACCGCAAGCCCACCGAGGACAGCAACTGCCAGGACGATCACGATCGGTACGCTGAGCGTGATGGTCCGGATCGTGGGAACGGTAATACCGGCCGCGAGGTAGCCGGCGAGCGTGAGGGCACTGATACTTCCGATAGCCCACGTCGCATAGGTTCGGAGCAAACCGTTGTGGATCCGTGGCGTCAGCGTCCGACTCATCCGATCGAGGCCGGTCACGGATCCATCGTAGTAGAAATCCGTCGTCGTCATACCCAGCGCCAGGACATCACGAATCCCGCGATGAAGACGGCCGTAGACTGGATAAGCTATCAGCCCAACCGCGATCGTCACCACACTCATGATGACGGCGGGTTTGAGCTTCGTCGGCAACCCGATAGCCATCTCGTGATGGCCGCCCACCGCCTCGAACGTCGACTGGACGATGCCATCGATCGCCAGTCCGGGTGAGATACCGATCGCCGCCGCAATGACCGCAAGCGAAAGCGGGGGCACAAGCATGGTGAGCGGGGGACGATGGACTTCGCCGAGTGACTCCGACCGATCGCCGAAAAACAGCATGAGAAACCGGATCGAATACAGGAAGGTGAAAACGCTACCCAAGACGGCGACGAACGGGAGTAGCCACCAGATCCCCCCGAGATGGAGGCCCGCTTCGTAGGCCGCCTCAAAGAGGAGTTCCTTGGAGTAAAAGCCATTGAACGGCGGGACACCGGCCATCCCGAGAGCCGCGATCACCGTGATGCCGGCGGTGATAGGGAGGTCGTGACGGAGGCCACCGAGTTCGCTGATCGTGCGTGTGCCCGCCTCATGAGCGATGATTCCAGCGACGAGAAAAAGTGCGGCTTTGAAGACGGCGTGGTTGAGGATGTGAAACGCACCGGTTTCACCGCCGATTGTCGCAGCGGTCTCGCCACCGAGGCCGGCCGTGAACCCAAAACCAGCAATGATCAATCCCAGATGGGACGCCGTCGAGTAGGCCAATAGTTCTTTGATATCGGTCGCCGCAACGGCCAAAACGGCGGTGACGGTCATCGTCATCAATCCGAGTGTGGTGAACACCAGCATCCACTCCGGACTCGCAAACAGCGGACGAAGCCGTCCGACGAGATAGACACCGGCTTTCACCATGGTCGCCGAGTGTAGAAACGCTGAGACCGGTGTCGGTGCCTCCATGGCATTTGGCAGCCAGATGTGTAGCGGGACTTGGGCGGATTTGGCGGCGGCTCCGACGGCGATCAGCGCTAAGACGGGAAGATAAACACCAGCTGACCGCAACGACTCTTGGACAGTATCGGCGTTCTCCAGCATCGCAGTAAGGTTCCATGTGCCGGTGACGGCGTGTAAGAGCAGAAATCCGATCAGCATGAACAGGCCGCCGGCGACGGTGATCAGCATCGATTTCCGGGCCCCATACCGGGAGCTATCGGTCCGCTGGTAATGGCCGATCAACACGAACGACGCGAGGCTCGTCAGCTCCCAGAAGACAAACAGAGTCACGAGGTCGGCAGCGAGAGCGACCCCAAACATCGAGCCCATGAAGGCCAGCAACGCCGCGTAGTATTTCGGTTTGCCCGGTTCGTCGTGCATATACCCTCCGGAATAGGTGAGGATGAGCACCCCGACACCGCTGGCCAGAAAGCCGATCAGTAGCGCCAGTCCATCGAGATAAAAGCGGATAGCAACGCTCATCGATGGGATCCACTCCATCGCGACAGCGCCCTCGCGGCCGTACTGGCTGAGCAACAGGCCAAAGCAAACGGCGGCGATCATCGCCGCGTAGTAGGCGGTTCGTTCACCGAGTACCCGATAGACGATAGGGACGAATGCAGCCCCCAGAAACGGAAGAAAGACGACGGTGAACACCACCCACAGCGTCGGTTGCACAGCAGGTAGTGATAGGAACGCCGGACTTAACAGTTCTCAAAACTCGTGGTCGGATCGATCGTCATGTCGGCGACGATCGCTCACTCTTGAACGGGATCGCCATCTTTTATTATACAGTCGGATACCCTCGATATGGACCAGCTCAGACAATCGCTGTTGTCGGCGCCTATCGTCGAGAAGGAAGGATACCAGTATTTTGTCCATCCTATCAGCGACGGCGTTCCGATGCTCGAGCCGGAACTCCTCCGCGAGATCGTCATCAAGATCATCCGGAAAGCCAATCTCGAGGCGGTCGATAAGATCGTCACGCCGGCCGCGATGGGGATCCATAT
The DNA here is from genome assembly GCA_042219475.1 of Halobacteriales archaeon. Lineage (GTDB taxonomy): Archaea > Halobacteriota > Halobacteria > Halobacteriales > Hikarchaeaceae > Chewarchaeum. The sequence goes on along the minus strand of JBDGPX010000047.1, from coordinate 1,472 downwards.
CTCGACGGCAGTTTCTCTGATGACGGACATCCCGCTGGTCGTGATCCGCAAACGGCAGTACGGTCTCGACGGGGAAGTCCCGCTGTTCAAGGAGACCGGATACTCGGAGGACGAGATGTATATCAACGATGTCTATGAGGGCGATCGGGTGTTACTGCTCGACGACGTGCTCTCGACGGGAGGGACGATGAAGGCGACACTCGATGCATTAGAGGACATCGGTGCGGACATCGTCGACACCGTCGTGGTCATCAAGAAAGTGGGCGGCGACAACGCGCTGGAGGACACCCACCACGACGTGAAGACGCTCATCAACGTCGACGTGGTCGATAAGGAGGTAGTAATCGTCGACGAACACGGTGACAGCTGATCCATCAATGGCTCCGATCCGTCAAGCGGTCGTGCCGATACGATCCCGGAACAGCGTCGGAAGACGGCCGCAATTCGTGACTCGTGTGAGATATTCTTGCATGCTTAAGGACGTCTTTGAGCGTTCATCGGCTATTCAAACCGGTCCCACGTACCGGTCTGGTACCCGCTATGCCATCCATTGTAGACACTCTTCATGCCCCGGTGTGTCGACTTGGTCGTCGCCTCAATGACTGGGTCTCACACTGGTCTAATGCCGTCGTCGTCGCGGCCGGCAGGCGACGGACGATCGACTGGCTCCAACGGGGCAGTAACCGTACCGGTATCGGTCAGACGACGCTCCCGACCGCGGATATCGAACTTCGACCGATCCATCCGCGGATCCCGCCGCGTGATTCACATCGGTCTAACCGAGCGTTGGTGGATCGGTGTGGTTCCTGTAAGTAAGAATACCACCGAATCCACGCAGTCGGTTGCGTTTCGGATCGTAGAACGGCCCAGAGGATCGCTCCAGCTAGTGAAACGACACGATTGGAGCAAAATATAAGCTGACCGTCGGAAGTATTCCGATCATAAGGAAAACAAATCGTGAGGTTGTGGCTATCACTCGGCAGGGACAGCCAGCATCGACCCGGCAGCATAATTGATCGATCAGCGATAACGATCGACTGTCAGGAGAAGTTATCCCGCGATGCAAACACCCGTTGATCTTCTGCTCCGGATCGAAGACTGGTTGCGCCGTCCGGCTAATCGGATCATGGTATTGCTGGCAATGGCTTATCTCGCCGTGTTGGGGAGCCTGATCAGTTACGCCCAGCTGAGCGGCGGTCGCGGAATGCCCGGACAGACGGAATTGTTGTTGTTGATCCTGGCGATACTGGTCCTCTTTTATCTTATGATCTACAGCACGCGGGCCTGACTCCCTCCACGCGGCTAACGTCATGGACGTTCGCTTGGTTATTCTGTAATTCTCTAATCACTAGTCAGCAACCAGGGTGCCACCACGGAGGCTACACCGGGTTCGAAACGCCACCGCTGTGATGAGCGATAGGGTCTAGCGCTAGTTCTTGATGGCTGAGCGCGTAGAGGAGTCATGAGTACGC
>JBDGPX010000159.1:6079-36000 GCA_042219475.1 Halobacteriales archaeon | reverse complement strand
CGTTGATTCCGAATGAATCAATTTTCCCTCTGTCGATTATTGGATTTTATATACGAAATTAAAAATTATCAGATTTCTGTTATCGGGCGTTACTGAGAAAATCAGCTAAAGTCTCGAAAACGATCACAAGAGATGCTCTCTGTTGTGTTTAATCGGTTTCCACAATGGTGGATAGCGAGCGAAGAACGGTCAGCAGACACCTCCCAATCGAAACTTCACCCATCCAACTATTCGGTGAAATCGCAAGACGAAAAAATGGTGATTGGTTTCTCAGTGGGTGTCGAAAGTGAGTCCTCAGGGTTGACTTGTCGGTTATGTAATCAACCGTCAACGGTGGTTTCAAACGGGATCGGGTGAACCGAATTCAACGAAACTAGCGGGTCGCTATTCCATCCGCGATTTGGGATCGAGGATGTCGCGCAACCCGTCGCCGATGAGGTTATAGCCCATTACCGTAATGAAGATGAACATTCCAGGGAAGAACGAGTACCACCAGACACTGGGCAGATACTCACGGCCATTTGCCACCATTAACCCCCATTCTGGTGTCGGTGCAGAGGCGCCGACACCGATGAACGAGAGCGCTGCTGTCACGAGGATGACTACCCCGAAGTCCATCGTCGCCTGGACGAGAAGACTCGTGACACTATTCGGCAGCAGATGGAGGAACATGATCCGGGGCGAACTCGCCCCTAAGCTCTCTGCGGCCTCGATGTACTCGTTTTCTTTCACCTCCTTGACTTCGCTGCGTAAGAGTCTGACATACCATGGCCACCAGGTGATTGTCAGTGCAAGCATCACGTTGCCGAGACTCCGGCCGAGTGCACCGGCGATAGCTACCGGGAGTATCAGTCGGGGGATCGACACGAAGACATCGGTAAGGCGCATGATCAACATCTCAGTCCGCCCACCGAGATATCCGGCCGCTACTCCCAGTGGTATCCCAATTAACAGTGCCGCACCGACCACCTGCAGAGCGATCCGAACCGATATTCGGGCCCCAAAGAGGACCCGTGAGAAGATATCACGGCCGAAATAATCGGTTCCGAACGGATGTTCCAACGACGGTTCCTTGAATCGGTCATCGAATTTCGTGACGGATCCCTTGTCAGCTGGATAGGGTGCGATCACTGGGGCGAGCAATCCCAGGACGGCGATCGTCGTGATCAGAAAGATCCCGACGATGGTTAATTGATTCTTCCCGAGGATATAGATCGACCGCCGGATCGATTCGGCGAGCCCTCGATGTTCCTCGTTGATCCATTTTCGCAGTCGTTCTCTGATACCGGTGTCTTCTGCGGCCATGTTAACCACTCGCCTCCACTTCGGGGTTCACGAAGGTGTGAGTGACATCCACGAGGAAGTTGACGATCAGGTAAGCCATCGCGAACATCACCGTCACCCCGACGATGCCGTTGAAGTCGGATGCGATCACGCTGTTATACATGAACAACCCGATCCCTTCGATATTGAAGACGATCTCGATCACGACCGAACCACCGAGGAGCACACCATAGGACAATCCTACCGCCGTGATCGTTGGCATGATCGCGTTTCGGAGCGCGTGTTTGAGAAGGATCGTCGTCGATTTGAATCCGTGTGCTCGGGACCACTCGATATAGTCCATATTCAGCGTATCAATCATCGACGAACGCATGATGCGTGTTACCTGCGCGAGGGTTCCAAGCGATAAGAGAATCACCGGCATCAGCATATGTTGCGCTGTGCTGATGAAGGCTGCTGGATCAAGTGCAAGGGCGGCATCGACTGTATACATCCCTGTCACGTTTGGGGGTTCCATTCCTTCTGCGATTCGGCCGTCAACCGGAAGCAAATTGAGGTAGAAATAGAAGACCAACTGTGCAAGGATGGCTGCCCAGAACCGCGGGAGTGAGACGCCGCTGATCGCTAGGATACGGGAACCGTGATCAAGTCCTTTGTTTTGTCGAATAGCCGAAAGGACTCCAAGTGGAATCCCGACAAGCAGCGCAAAAATCACGGCCAGCGTCGTGAGTTCGAACGTCGCCGGGAATCGCTTGGCGAGCTCAAAGGTCACGGGCTGTTCGGTTGCGATCGATTTTCCGAGATCAAGATGGAGCACTAGATCCCGGAGAAAGTCGACATATTGGACGTAGAGTGGATCATTCATCCCGTAAGCTTCACGGATCCGTTGGATCTGTTCTTGGGTCGCTTTGGGCCCTGCAATCGTTGCGGCCGGATTTCCGGGCATCACTCGTGAGATCACGAAAACGAGACTGAGAATGCCCCAAAACGTCACCACCATCGCTCCTAACCGTCTGATCAGATATGTCCTAAACTCTGATGCCATCGTCTAATTAGCTCGTATCTATTGGTGCTAATTATACTTATTCCCTGTTTTCACAGTATATTATATGGAATTATATATTACCCATAATTATTGTAATGCACAGCCGCTGGAATAATGCGTGAGTAGTCTTGTATTTTTATGCGTAGGGGTGTCCTACTACCTGATATTACTCTCTTGTTTTCCTTTCTGTTTATTGTTATTTACCCTCATGATAGTTACCCGCACATTTATAATAGATCAGTCTTTTGGTGCCCCTATGGCGTCTAACGACCCAGATGAGTCGAACAGTTCACGACGTTGGTTTCTGAAAACCGTTGGCGCCGGAACCGCCGTTGGCATTGCCGGTTGTACCGGCGGTGGTGATGGTGGTGACGGTGAAGATGAAGGTGAAGATACGGAAACGGAAGGTGATTCTGGTGGCGGTTCGACCGATACCCCCGAACCTGAAGGCACGGAAACCGAGGAATCCGACATGGGCGGCAAGGCGATGGCGGAGTTCAACCGGAGCCACGTCGGCCCGCTGACCCACCTCGATGTCCATGCGCTCAACGACAGCACGGTCGAGTACATGGAGATGGCTTACGATCAGCTGGTCGACTATGCCAAAGGTGATCCGTCCACCATCAAGCCGGCGCTGGCAACGGACTGGGAATCAGCAAACGGCGGTAGAGAGTGGGTGTTCACCCTTCGGGAAGGCGTCACGTTCGATGACGGCACCACGATGGATGCCTACGCGGTAAAACGCTCGCTTGAACGCGCCAAACAGCTCGACGCGAGCCAGTCCAAACCGTTTGACTGGATCGAATCCATCGAGGAAAATGGCGATTACGAGGTCCAGATCAACGCAGCTGGTGACGGGTTCGGTCCAGCCCCTGCCGCCCTGACGTTCGTCATCCCGTCGATTGTGAACCCGAACGTGATCGACGAACATTGGGAGGAGAAAAACCTCGGCCACGAATACTTCAAAAACAACCTCCACGGTACGGGACCGTACAAGTTGCAAAACGACGAGTGGGAGAAAGGCGAAACCTCGGTGTGGGTCCTCAAGGACAGCCACTGGCGGGCCGAACACGATGACTTGCCGGACAACCTTGCCGTGCCAGAAAAGGCGAACCTGGGCACAGTCAACCGGATGATCGTCCGGGAGGCCCAGACCCGCAAACTCCAGCTCCGGAAGGGTGACGTCGACTTCACCACCGAGCTGACCTTCCAGCAGCGGAAGGCCGCCGTTGACGCCAGCGATGCAGTCCGGATGTACAGCGCCGGCCCGTCGATGAAGAACCATTACGTGTTCTTGCACAACCAGCGTGAGCCAACGAGCGACGTCAACTTCCGGAAAGCGCTGTCGTACGCAACGGACTACGAATCGGTTGCCAAGAACGTGGTGCAGAACGCCAAACCGTGGGGTCGTCCATGGGCGGATATTAACTGGCCCAACATGGATCGGCAGTATCGCCGGGACCTCGATAAGGCCAAAGAGTTCCTCGACAAATCGGTCTACGACGGCCGTGAACTCGAGTGGATCACCTCGACCGGCCCGACCTCAAACAACATCGCCCAGGCGATGACTGCCCAGTGGAAGAACGATCTGGGGATCAACATCAAACACCGCGGGGAAATCCCCTGGTCGCAGGCCTACGAGCGCCTGGTTGATCAAGAGGCACATGCCGACGTTCTGAACTACTTCGGCTGGCCGGACTACATCGATCCCAACGGTCACGCGATTCGCTACTGGGGCGACTACTGGCCGCCGGCCGGCTGGAACTCGGGGTACTACAAGAACGAGCGATACGATGAACTGTTCGTCAAGGCTCGCTCCACTGGCAAACGCTCCGAGCGGGAAAAACTCTACAGCGAGATGCAGGACATCCTGATGGATGAGGCGCCGTTCATTTGGCCGGTCCAGCGGATCTGGAAGCAGCCGGTCAGAAAGGAAATCAAGAACTTCTCGTACACGCCGGGTAACCTCGACTACCTCCGTCAGCATCAGTTCTGGAAGACGACCCAGTAACCCGGTTCAATCGATCCGTTATCGTTTTTCTTTTTTTGCTTTCGGGTAATCGATAGTGCTCACTCAACTAATCGAATTTCAGCCCGTTGTTTACCTGTACTTCTGCGGTTTAATTTGAACGGGTAGCACGATCACCACTCATGGCGGTCATGTCTATCGGTTACGAGCAATTCCGTTGAAGGGGATAAGCGATGAGGAAACCACTCCGTTTGGAATCGGCGCAAGGACGGAAATCCGCTGAAACAGCCAAAACGAACGATAGGACCTCTCTTCTCGGAAGCCCTGAATCGTCCCAAAACAGCATCTGCGTTTAACCGCAGAAGTACAGTTACGCAATATGTCGATATCTTCACATGGCTAACCCTTCGAGCATGACCTATGGAAATCCAATCTGGTGTCTACACGTACGATCTCGAATGGGAATACAACGAGTACACCGAACCGCTTTCGGTTACCATCATCGAGACCGACGCTGGCACCGTCTTGTTCGGCGGCGGCGATTCATACACCGCCGAGGAGCTGGTCGGCATCGCCGAGGATCACGGCGTCGATGCGATTGTGATCGAACATGGAGACGTCGATCACTACGACGCGGTTCCGGCGCTCCGTGAAGCGATCGATCCGGAGGTCGCGGCACCGGCCGGTGACATGCGCAAACTCAATGCGGCCGGCATCGCAGTCGACGTTGAACTCACGGCCGGTGAGCCATATCGTGATGTGTTGCCGATCGCGACTCCGGGACATACACCCGATAACATGGCCTATCTCTATGATTCAGTCCTCGTGGCCGGGGATACGGTCGTCGGGAGCGATTCGGTCTTCGCCGCTGCTGGACCATGGAGCGGACCGCTGGCCGTCATTACTCCGGATTTCAGTCATGATGACGCCCAAGCCCGTGACAGCGTTGCGAATCTCCTTGATTACGAGTTCGATACAGTCCTCGTCACGCATGGGTCGAACGTCCTGTCGGATGGATACGATGCCGTCGAGACGCTCGTCGCTGATCTCGACGGGACGGACGGATAACTGGCCGGTTATTCAGCGAATTCCCGGGCGACGGTGTCCATTTCGGCGAACTCGACGCCCGGTCGGGCCTGGAGATCGGTGAAGAATCCCTCGAGATGGGACAAAAAGGGTGCCCGGCCGCTACACTGTGGATGGAGCAACATCACATAGACGCCGTCCCCGACGTGTTCGAGCATCCAGTCGATCTCGGTGCGCCAGCGCTGGAAAACTTCTTCTTCGAATCCAAAGGAGACGTAATGAGGATCCGACGCGATCGGGAACAGCTGAAGCCAGTCGTCACGATGCCAGATCAGCGGGAGCTCGACGATATCGGTCTCGACGCCCGGATCGTAGAGCTCGCCCCGTTCGACGTGTTGGTCGGTTCGTAGATAGTAGGGTTGAAATTCGGTGACCTTGCCGCTTGAGTCCCACTCGAAATCGAATTCCCGGAGGAGCTCGACGGTGTGTTCGGAGAACCCGCCGGTTGGGTTGCGAAAGCCGGTCGGTTCCCGTCCCGTCAGCTCGACGATGTTGTCGATCGCCCGTTCGAAATCCGCCCGTTCGGCATCCTTGCTTTCGAAGGACGGCAGTGCCTCGTGAGCCCAGCTGTGATGTTGGATGTCGTAGCTGCGATCCCAGATATCTCCACAGATCTCGGGGAAACTCTCGATGGTGTGGCCGGGGATGAACCAGGTCGCCGGGATGTCGAGCGTATCGTGGAGATCGAGCAGCCGTGGTGTCGCCGTCGTGGCGCCGAATTCACCCCACTCGGCATACCCGGGCATATCGTTGGCGAGCCATGCCGAGACCGCGTCGAAATCGTAGCTGACACAGACCGTCGCGGACATATCCACCCGGTCGCAAGCCGGTACCGTAAAGACACCGTGATCGGTTGCCGATACCGGTCACCTCGGTGGAGTTCGTACAGTTATATGGGGCGGAGGTGAGTGTCCCACGACTATGGAGACTGCCATTGTCGATACGACGTTGCTGACGATGCGCGACGACCGACTCGGGATCATCGAGGACGGTGCTCTCGGCATCGAAGGGAACGAACTCGCCTACGTCGGGCCGACAGACGGGTTCGATCGGGACGCTGCCGACGAAGTTATCGACGGGAGCGGGCACATCACGATGCCGGGCCTCATCAACGGCCATATGCACACCCGCCATACGATCGTCCGTGGCGGGGCTCAGGACGTCCCCGAAATCGAGTGGATGAACAAGGCCGTCGGACCGCTGACGAATCACGTCACTGGCGAGGACCGCATCGTTAGTTCTCGACTGGGCGCGATCGAATCCCTCCGGGCCGGTGCGACCACGTTCGTCGAGTATGCCGGCGAGGTCGCTGATCTGGTCGACACCGTCTATCTCCCCTTCGGTGCCCGGGTCGTCGCGACCGAAACGATCAACGAAGTCCCGGAGGATCGTGCCGATCTCGGCCCGCGGGATCTCTACCCGTTCGATCGCTCGAAAGGTGAGGCTGCCCTCGATCGGGCGAACGCACTGTTTGAGGACTACGACGACGAGCCGTTGGTCTCGGCGATGTACGGGGCTCACGCGATGGACATGCTCTCGGCTGAGCTCCTCGAGGAGATCAAAGCCGAAGCACTCGAACGGGACACCCGGATCCACATGCATGTCGCTCAGGGCGGGCGCGAACAGATTCAGATCGAGGAACGGTACGGCGACGATGAGACGACCGTCTCCGTCCTCGAGGACCTCGATATGCTCGGCGAGTTCCTCATCGCCGCCCACTGCCATGGGACCACCCCGAAGGAACGTGAGCGGATGGTTGCGGCCGGCGTCAACATGGCCGGGTGTCCGAGTTCCATCGGGATGATCGACGGGATCGTTCCGCCGGTCCATCACTTCACCTCGCTAGGTGGCCTGGCGTGTATCGGTACCGACCAGGCGCCGGGCCCCGGCCACCACAACATGTTCCGTGAAGCCCGGACTGCGAGCCTGTTGTCGAAGGTCGATCACACCGATCCAACTGCCTTGCCAGCGTGGAAGGCCCTCCGGTTGGCAACCATCGAAGGCGCAACGGTGCTGAACCTCGACGATCGGGTCGGGAGCCTCGAAGAGGGCAAACGCGCCGACGTGATTACGGTCGATGTCGAGCGGGCCAACATGACGCCGGTGGTCTCCAAACCATTGAAGACGTACGTGCCGAATCTGATTTACTCGACCACCGGACACGAAGTCGCGGACGTGTTCATTGACGGCGAAAGGATCCTGCGGGACGGCGAATTCGTCGATATCGACGCCGATAGCATCGTCGAGGAGGCGAACGAGCGAGCCGAACGCATTTTCGCCGACGCCGAGGATGACTGGCGGGCCGCGGATTCGGAGCTGGTCGATCGGGTCGACGAAGGCTGGTTGTAGTCCCGAGGGACCTCCTTGACCGATTACTCGAACCGAGCGTTCGCGCGTTCGAGGTCCTCCGGTGTGTTGACGTTGACGCGCCATCCCTCCAGCTGTATGGTCGTGATCCGATAGCCGGCCGCAAGCAGGAGGTTGATCGCATCCGGCAGCTCGTACTCGCCCCGGGCTGAGGGCCGGACGAGATGACAGGCGTGCATCGTCTCCGGCGGCAACACTGCTGCCCCGGTATTGATCAGCGTTGAGGGCGGCGAATCCGGCTTCTCGACGATCGATGTGAGATCGCCGTCGGGATCGATCTCACAGACCCCGGTGGTTTTCGCTTCCTCTTTGGATGTTCGGGTCACCAAGAGGGCCCCATCAATGTCGGCCGATTTAGCCGCCCTACAGAGTGCATCGAGGTTTACGTCATCGAAGAGGTTGTCACCGTTCATCAGCATGAACTGGTCCTCGATATGAGTATCCGCCTGTCGGACGGCGTGGGCGAGGCCTCGCTGATCGGATTGTTCGACATAGATGATCGGTGTCCCGTGGCTCCTGTCCCCATAGTGTCTGATGAGTTGATCGCCGTGGTAGCCGACCACGACGATGAACGCCTCAAGTTCGGTATCCATCCCGACTAGTGTATCGAACACCCGTGTCAACAGCGGTTTTCCCGCGACATCGACCAGCGCCTTCGGTTTCTCGGCGGTCCGCGGTCGCAATCGGGTGCCACGACCGGCGGCCGGCACGATCGCCTTCATATCAAACGGTTCAACGCCGGACCCGTTAAACGATTTTTACTGGGATACCCGAGCCCTTCCATCGACTTCGTGGTCGGTGTCAGAGAGTATTTGACGATCGGATCCCAATAGCTGGATAACGCGGGGACATGTCGAAGTCGATCATCGCCGATTTCTTCGGTGAGACGTTTATCGAGGACATCACCGACGAACCGGTCCCGTGTCGGGTGCTGTTGAGCGATAGTGAACTCCTCCTCGCGACCGAAACCCAACAAACGACGATCGAACTGGACACGATCTTCGATATCAACGTCACGGAAGTCCCGAAGGATCTCCGGCCGTTTTTCAAAAACGCGATCACGATCGCGTATAACGATGACGCAGTCGAGGGGACCGCCGTCATCGAAGCTGATGACGAAGACATCGAGCGGTTCACGACCGTCCTGTTCAAGGCGCTGTTGAACGGCACCGAGGTCCGTGTCGAACATCCGGCCCGTCGTGGCGGACGTGTCACCGATGTCGATCCGCGAACGGCCGAACTGTTCGTCCGTCCCGAGGAGGTCGCCTTCACTAAATTGACCGAACCGTTTCGGATCCGGCTCGATTCGGTCTCTGGGTTCAAGCGAACCGAACGGGATCTCGGGAAATTCCCCCCGGCGCTGGCGATCACGATTCAACACTTTCCCGAAGGAACGGAACTCACAACGAACCTGGTGTTACCGACCGCCAGAAAGCTTCAGTTACTCGGCCGGTATCTCCGACAGCGGTACGATGAGGTGATGGATGACGTAAGTGAGATCGAACTCAGCGACGACGAAATGGAGACGCTCGTCGGGCTCTATAGTGCCCCGGATGACCTCCACCTCTCGAACGTCGTCGATATCGACGCCTCACGGGTTTCGATACTCCTCAACCGCCTCCAAGAGAAAGACCTCGTGACGACCACCGACGACTCGATGGTCCTCACGGGCCGTGGACGCATTCTCGTCAGCGATCGCATCGAGACGGTCAATCACTAATCGAGCCCCGGCAGTCCACGTCAAAAGGTTCGGGATCAGGACAGACAGCGTTCCGGACGATGCGTGAAGCGCGTGCTCGGACGAGCACGACTGATCCGGTGGTTCGGTTGTTGTTCGTTCTTGTGAGCTTCCTACTGCGAAATCTCTGGCTCATCGTCCGATGGGGCGTGCTCGCCACGCCGCGGCGCGGCGGGCGAGCACTTCCCACCTGGTTCCGTTTCGAGGTGTTCCGCGAGTGGATCGACCACGCGCTTGACGAAACGCTATGTCGGATATGGGAAGCCCCGACCAACTGCGTCGGGATTCCGGCGACATACAGCCAGCTGGACGCGGGCTGAGGTCGCCCACGTCCAGCGGCAGCCCTGCCTATGAGCGACAGCTTCGCGTCTTGTCCGGATTGAAGGCGCTCTTCCCAGAGGAAGATCGCCGTCTCTGCTCGGCTCATTGCATCGGTCGCTCTGGTCGCGTTCGTTCGACGCCAGAAATCGAGTCAGCAATCAGGAATGATGGGAACTACCGAATGTTGTTCGAGCTGTTGGCCATCGCCAGCTTGGCCGGCTTCGCAGGCTTGTTCAAGCTCATCAGTCATCTCCTCGAGAATGTCAATGTACTCTTGCATGCGTTGGAGGACGAGAGCATGATCCTCGTGTCCTTCCTCTTCGGCGATCGAGAGGGCTTCGTCGGTCGAGCCCCGAGCTGCGGATAGATCGTCGCGAATGCTCTCCGCTTCCGAGAAACAGGTGTCCCACTCTTCGTTTTCGATGGCGGTCCCGTCGGCTTCCAGCTTTGGGTCGATATCCTCAAGCCGGCCGTTGGCCTCCTCGATATTCGATCCGATCTCCTCGATTGAATCTTCACCCGAACACCCAACCAATGCACCGAGGAGGGCCGTTCCACAGGCGAGCAGAAACTGTCGGCGAAGCGGGATTTCCGTATAGTTCACCACTTTCGATCTAACAGTATAAAATTATTCAGAACTTACATAATTTCCGTTGGATTATCACGCCAATCAAACGTCTCAGACCACTGCAATCCCGGGAGATACGTTCAACATCACGACGATATCTATACAATCTGATAAGTTCTCAACTGATCTCAACAGTACGTCCTCTCGCTGATGAGACGGTGTGCCCCGACCTTTTCGGCGACCGTCTCGCCAACTCTTTTAAGTGATCCACCGCTGAATACAGCGACCACCAGGACGCTAAGCGAGACGATCCATGATAGCTTCGATGATGGCTTCGTTCAATCCCTTCGACGATGGGTCGGATGAACTCGACCTCTCGTTTAATCCGGCGACGTTCGTTTTCGACGGCGAGGAAGTCGTCGGATCGATGGCCCTCGACACTGTTCAACTGGTCGTAACGACTCATCGGCTCTTGGTGTATCGCCCCGATGCCGATGAGAGTCGTCGTCTCGAATCCGTGTTGTTGCCGAACATCACGGATGTCACCACGACCATAGTTGGAGCGGATTACGGCTCCAATCTCGCGCGGGCGACGGTGTATGGTCTAATCGCGGTCGGCACGGGATGGGGGCTTCGGTCGATGGCGCTCCCGGCACTAGATATTAGTACGAATGGCGGCGGTCAAATGTTCAGTCAGCTCTCAAGCCTCGTGGTGTTGCTCCGTTCGGGGCTCGCAATGGTCGCGACCCTCTTGATGCTCGCGGGCGTGTTACTGTTACTCGGCGGCCTTTGGCTGGTGATCCGGTATCTGCTCTCACGGGAGGCGGTGTTACAGATCGAACGAGCCGGGATGGAACCGATCCAGTGTCCGATCGGCGACGTCGATGCCGACCGCGTCGCGACGGAAATCAAACAGGCGATTCGTTCGATCCACGAGTGATCGACGTACGATCGATAAATCTCAAACAGGCCTCACAATCTTTTACTCGTAAGGAGCGATCAGCAACCGCATGGTTCGGGTCCTTGTTACACACAGCGATACCCATCCCGTCCTGATCGACCGGTTTGCGAGCGGACTCGACGACGATGTCGAAGTCATCCCACATTCCCTTCCCTCGGGCGGGATCTACGTTGGCGATCCTCCGGAACTCATCGACGCCTTGGCCGACTGTGATGGTCTGTTCATGCGTCCGGGCAACATCACAGCCGAGGTCATCGCAGGGACCGATCTGGATATCATTGCCGTCCACGGGTCGGGATACGATCACGTCGACACGGCCGCGGCTTCCGACCATGGAGTGTTCGTCACCCACAACCCCGAGGCTCCGGCACCGGGCGTCGTCGAACATGTCTTCGGGATGATCGTCACGATGTTGCGCGAGCTTCCCGACCGGATGGCATTGACGGCCGAGGGTCGGTGGCCGGAGGCCCGGAGTATGGTCGGCGAACTGGGCCAGCAGACCGTTGGAGTCCTCGGGCTGGGCACGATCGGATTTGCGGTCGCCAAACGGGCCCGCGAGGCCTTCGGCGCAACGGTACTGGGATATGATCCCTACGTCACCGGCGATCGCACGGATCCGATCTATCCGCGACACGACCAGGCGACCGTCGAAGGTAAGGGGATCGAATTAACGGGATTTCAATCCCTGCTCGACCGAGCCGACATCGTCACGCTACACGTTCCTAAAACCGCCGAAACGACCGGTATGATCGGAACCGCCGAACTCGATCGCCTCACCGATAGCTATCTCATCAATACCTCCCGCGGCGGAATCGTTGATGAACCAGCCTTGCTTGCGTCGGTCAAACGCGAGCAACTTGCCGGGGTGGCTCTTGATGTCATGGCGACCGAACCGCCTGATCCCGACGACCCACTCCTGGGTCATCCGGATGTCTACGTCACGCCACACATCGCCAGCGTCACGCAGGGATATCTCGAACGGGCCGCCGACAAGGGAGCAACCAAGATCCAGGCCGTTCTCGATGGCCGACGACCGGAGTATTTGGTTAATCCGGATGGTGCTCCTAAGTAACACTCTTCGGCACGGTTCTCGTTTGCTCTGCTATCTCTCCCGCAGACATGTCGGCTGATCCGGAGGCGATCATCGATCCAGACAGTTACGACGCGCTTCTTACCCACGCAACTGAGGGTGCCCCACAAGAGGTGTGTGGTGTTTTGGGGGGGGTTCGGGACGGAGACACCTATTGGATCGACTGTGTGATCCGGACGACGAACGCGGCAGCGACACCCCGTGACCGATATCTGCTTGACCCTGCTGACCAACTCGCCGCCATGGAGCGCATTGAAGATTCGGGTCGGTGTGTAGTCGGATTCTATCACTCCCATCCGACCGGATCGGCAACGCCGAGTCCGGTCGATCGACGGGATGCAACTTGGCCCGATGCGTTGTATGTGATCGTCGCTCCAAACGCTGACCCATCGGTCCGCGCCTGGCGCTGGGAGCACGACTCCGATTCATTTCGCTCCGTCACGGTCCACACGGCTTCGATCGATGGCGACGCAAACTCCGGTATGGGACCATCCACCTGACCGGGTCGTCAGCCACGGGCTGTCTCAAGGACGGTGAGTCCCGCACCGACGGTCAGTGTAAGCGTATCGTCATCGATTCTGAACGTAAACCGTGCCCGGAACGGATCGGTCGAGAGGACCTCCTCGTCGTAACCCATGTGGACCTGGTCGACGTCGACGATCGCATCCGATTCGGGGGACACCGGATTGAGGTCATGATCGGCGAGAAAGGCAAGCAGGTCGGTATTGGACACGAGGCCCATGACGGCCGGACCGCGTGGCATCTCGTGGATACAGTTGGTACACGCGGCATGGAACTTGACCGCATGACGGCCGCCACACGAATCACAGAGGCCGTTATCAGTAGCATGCTCTTCACAGACGCTCACTGACCGGTCAAGCCGTGCCGAGCATTCGGGACAGATCCCACTCGCCTCGGCGAGAAAATCGAGATTCGCCCACGTCCAGGCAGCCTCATACACCTCCTCGGCTGTCCGTCCCTGGATGCCCGCTGGTGGCATCGGAAGGGCTCCCAGAAACCCCGACTCGGCCAATACCTCCTCGTTTTCGGGGACTATCGGATCGCCGTGTTTGCCCTCGCATTCCGTACAGTACTTGATTACCTGATCGGATTGAAACCCGATCTCGATCGATGCTCCACAATAGTGGCATGATTGATCGATCTCCGTGAGTTCGAGCACCGGCGATTCGTCAATAGCACCAGAAAGAACCGCTTTGATGATGCGTCGGCCGGCCGGGGTTAGCCGGTAGCCGTTCTCGTCTTTCTGGACGAAATGATCGACCAACTTATCCAGATGATAGTTGAACTGTCCTGAATCGGCCATCCCCACCTGTTCGCGTAGTTCGGAGAACGACATCGGATCGTCTGCCTCCCCGAGGGTCTGGAGAATCCCGATCCGTGTTTCGTTCCCGAGAACGGTAAAGGCGGTATCCGGCGAAAACGTCGTCGCCCCGGAGTCACCACCATCGATTGCCATACCCGTGTCTTACAACGCCGATATAAAAGACTTCGTCACGTCCTGTCTTGATTTGGCTGCCGACATCCGAGAGTTTCTGGTTTCTGTTGGGAGTGTGGCCATCCCGTGTCTTCCGGACTGAAGAGATCTTCAGTAAGACCGATTACAGAAGTATCATTCTGATTACACTTATGTGAATATAGCGAATACAGAGAACTACACCATGTCGCCCCAACGACGCACCGAGTCCCGTTCACGCCAAGCGGTACTCGACGATCGACGATCAATCGATTCCGAAACTCGGAGTGCCAGCGAGGAGATCCTCATCCGGAGCTATGATCACCGCTGGGCGTACGATCTAGAGATCGAAGCCGTCGATGCGGCCGGCGAATCGATATACCGGAAACGGTACTATCTCCAACCAGGCCAGATCGAAGGTGTCCGTAACGAACTCCCAACCGGGGAGTATGAACTCTGGATCACGCTCGATAACACCCATCACAAGACGGTCGACTGTCGGATCGGATCCGCGCCTGAAGACACCGTAGTCATCGAAATCGGCAACGGCACGATGAGCATTACCCAGGGTCTCTACGGCTGATCAAACCCATCCGATCCCTCGGTGAGTCATCGATGCTGTCCCCGCTCAAACGTGCCCTTGCCTGCACGCCGGTCGGTGCCGGTCTCTTTTTAATCGGCCAATCAGCTCTCCGAATCGCCGGGACCCTCCCGGGACACGTTGACGTATGGCTCCTTGCGACGCTCCTCGGCGGGATCGGTGCGACCCTCGTCGGGATCGATCACCTCTCCCATCACCCCACCCCCGAGCACAAACCGGTCCGGACTGATATGGCGATCCTCATTCCCTATGGGATCACGGTCGTCAGTGTCATCGCCGGTCTGAGTATCCATTTCTCGTAGGTGCTGTCGTCTCCGGAATTCTCTATCCGACCCACAGCGATCAGCCAGCCGAACCCACCCGTCTCGCTAAACCGCCCGCACGGTGCGGTCATTCGTCCGTTCATAGAGTGCGATATACGCCGGTCCTGTCTCCGTGGATGGACACTGTTCGGTTACCCGAACCGGAAACGTCTCCCCCTCAAGTGATGTTCCGCCCAGATGCAGGACGATCGGATACGATTTCCGCCCGAACCCGAACACGTACTCGTTGTAGCCGTCTTCGACATGAGCATGAATTTCAACGGGGCCTTTGGGATCGTTATCCGCTGTCTGTGGGCGATACTGTGACCAATTCCCCGCCGTGCATGCTTCGAAGGCCGGTGTCTCCACCTCTTCCGGAAGCGGAGTTGGGTTTACAGCGGTGATCTGTCCGATCACGATTTCGTTTTCGTGGCCGCCCGTATATTCGATCTCGGCGGCGGGCTGGAGCTCATACGCAATGCCACCCGAGGTGATATCGACGATCAGAATCACGATCGCGACGATGCTAACGGTGCCAAACGCATACGTCGCCTGCGTCCCGCTAACGAACCGGTTCGTCTCATCGAGCAGCGTCCGGACGATGAAAAGTATTCCCGCGATCGCAAGCAACCCGAACACGGTGAGACTGTTGCCGAGATCGGAGATGTTGATGATCTCGATAAAGAGACCCACCCCGGAGATCACGATGACACCATAACCAAACAACGTGAGTTGGGCATCATTCGAGCGCTGGGTGAGCGCGAAAATCCCAGTGAGAAATGCAATCACGAGGAGGACTTTCGAGACCGGCGAGTAGCCGACCTCGACGTTTACGATAAAAAAGAGTACGGCGATAGTTGCGACAGCCGCTGCCGCGCCATTGAAAAGTGTCTCAGAATCGATATCGGTCATACCTGTACAACGCTCGCCACCGGCCTAATAGTCCTTGATGGCACAAACAATCGTTTCAGCTACGCCAGCCTCGCCCTCGTCAGTGAACTCAAGCGATCGCACAGGTTTCGGAGTAATCGACTTCCGAGACGGAATCGATAGCTGGATCGTCACCACATACCGGACAGTCCGGATTGGGTTTGATCTCGATTTCGTCGAATCGCATGTCGAGGGCATCGTAGTAGAGCATCCGGCCGACTAAGGACTCGCCCATCCCCAACAGCTGTTTGACCGCCTCGGTTGCTTGGAAACAGCCGATCGTTCCGGGTAAGATGCCGAGCACGCCCGCTTCCGCACAGTCAGGGACGGTCCCGTCGGGTGGGGCTTCAGGGAAGAGACACCGATAGCAGGGGCCACCATCGCCGTCGAACGTCGTCACCTGGCCATCAAACCGGAAGACGGCGCCGTGCGTGAACGGAGTTCCCGAGAGGATACAGGCATCGTTAATGAGAAATCGAGTCTGGAAGTTGTCGGTCCCGTCGATCACGAAGTCATAGCCGTCGATGAGTCCATCGGCGTTCTCGGCCGTCACCCGTTCATCGATGGATCGGACGGTGATATCCGGATTGAGATCATTCACGTACTCGCGGGCACTCTCGACCTTTTTACGCCCGACATCGGCGTCGGCATGAATGATTTGGCGTTGGAGGTTGCTCCGTTCGACGGTGTCGTCATCGATGATCCCCAGGGTTCCCACACCGGCGGCCGCTAGATACTGGATGATCGGGGCACCGAGCCCGCCAGCTCCAACGATAAGGACTTCGCTGTCGAGGAGTCGCTGTTGACCCGCCGGTCCGACGTCGTTCATGATGATATGTCGGGAGTATCGATCCAGCTGGGTCGGATCGAGGTTGAGATCGGCCATTACGACGGGCTTCGTGAGCCGACCGAATAAGCCCGTGGGTTATCGCGGGGTAATCCGGCATCAGGACACGAGCGTACCGAGCCCCCACCCCAGTACGAACAGCCCGAAGAGAAAGACCAACGCCCATCGGTACACGATGTTCGCGTCGGCGGCGAGAGTGAAAAACACCGAATTGGCAAGGAGCATGCCCATCGCAATCGTCGCGATGGCGGAACCGATCCCGGTCGCCACGATACTCCGATATACTGCCATATTATACATGGATACTGATACAAAAAATACCTTACTGCGAGTTGATCATCTGGTTTTCAGATTCGCGAATCGGGGCTGAATTTCAGTCGGCGTGATCGCGATGTGTTTTACTCCTTGGATCGCGTACCCAGCGCTACGATGGTACGGCAGGTCACGGCGGACGAAGTCAAACGGAAACTGGACAACGACGAGAATCTCCAAGTGATCGATATCCGCCTCCCTCGCGAGTTCGAGGCCGGCCACATCCCCGGGGCCGAGAACATCCCGTTTTCGGAGTTCCCCAAACGTGTCCAAGAGTACGAGTGGGGCGATGCGATCGTCGTCGTGTGTCCCAAAGGCGAGAGTTCCCAACAGGCGTGCCGGCTGCTCGAATCCTATGAGGGCGTCGATGAATCGGCATGCGTTTGCAATCTCGAGGACGGCTATCGGGGCTGGGAGTACGATCTCGAGACAGAATAGTCCCGACCGACTCTCCCACGGTAAACGGTTTTCCGGCCGGGTGGTGTTGGCCCCCACATGCCTGATCGACTTCCCGATGTCGAGACCATAAGCGACCGAGCGACGGTCGTCGGTGCCGGCGTCATGGGCCACGGGATCGCGATCGAATTCGCCCGGTTTGGCTCCTCAGTCACTGTTTACGATGTCGACGAGTCAGCCCTGGCGGCGGCTGCCGATCGGATCGAGGCCTCACTCACGACGTTTGTGGCAAGTGACCGGCTCTCCCGTACTGAAGCGGACGCGATCGCCGACCGGATCGCTTACGAATCGGCTCTCGACGATGCCGTCGAAGACGCGACGCTTGTCACGGAGGCCGCGCCCGAGGAAATCGATACCAAACGCTCGGTCTTCGAACGACTCGATGCACTTGCGCCTGCGGATACGATCCTGGTCACCAATACCTCCGGTCTCTCGATCACCGAAATCGCATCGGCCACCGACCGACCAGCTAAGATCGCGGGTACCCATTGGTTCAACCCACCGTATATCGTCCCGCTGGTGGAACTCATCCCCGGGGACGATACCGATCCCACCGTCATCGACCGCCTCTATGAGCTGTTCGAACGGATGGGGAAGACGCCGGTCGCTCTCGAAGAGGAGATTCCGGGCTTTATCGGCAACCGGATTCAATTGGCCATGGCGTATGAGGCACTCTCCTTGCTCGATCAGGGGGTCGCCAGCCCCGAGGCGATCGATCGGGCAGTAAAGGCCGGATTCGGCTTCCGGCTGCCGATCCTCGGCATCTTCGAGAAGATGGATCACTCCGGCCTTGACGTCCACCTCAACGTCGAGGAGTACCTCCTTCCCGAGCTCGATCGCGGTACGGAACCGAGCGACGCGCTCAAAGATCTCGTCGCAGAGGGCCGCTATGGGCTCAAGACCAATGAGGGCATCTACGACTGGACGAACGTCGATCGAGAAACGGTGTTCCGTGAACGGGACGAACGATTGCTTGACGTGCTCGATACCTACCGGGATGTGGAGTGACGGCCGAGTTGAATGCGGTATCGCTTAGCGACGTCCAGATTACTCGATATCATCGGGCTGGGTCCCGACACCTTCGGGCCAGCCGGTCGGCCGGGCGGCCGACGGTTCAGCATATTCCCGTTTGAGCACCATCGGTGTCCGCTCTAAGGACAGGACGAGCTCGTCGTCCTGGTTATACGTCCGGAGTTCCGTGGTCACGATCCCGACATGATCACGTGATTCGCTCTCACGCTTCTCGACGACCTCGCTTTCGGCAAACAGCGTGTCACCGTGAAACACGGGGGCATGGTGGCGGATATCATCGTAGCCGAGGTTCGCGGTCGCGTTCTGGGAGACGTCGATGACGCTCATCCCGACGGCGAGGGCAATGACGTAGGTCCCGTCGACGAGCCGCTCGCCGAATTCCGTCTCGGCGGCGTAGGCCTCGTTGAAGTGCATCGGGTTGAGGTTCATCGAGAGGTTCGTAAACCAGACGTTGTCGGTTTCGGTGACTGTCCGGCCGTAGGGGTGTTTGTAGATGTCCCCGACGGTGAAGTCCTCGTAATATCGACCTTCCCAACCGCCGACAAGCCGACGATCTGGCTCCGATGGCGAATCCTCGTAATGGGTCATACGTTCCGAGAGCTAGGCGAGGAGCATGAACGCCACGGTCCAAAGTATCGATCAGTGGACAGTCCCTGAAGTCCGCGATGCTGTCGTGTTGGTTTAACCGCCCCTTGAAAGCTCCAGACATCCGACGAACGCATCGGGCTGTACCACTCAGTACGATCGGGGGAGGCCGAGAACGTTCTCTCCGAGATAATTGAGAACGAGTTCCTGTGTGATCGGGACGATCCGTGTCAACCGGGCCTCCCGGAAGTACCGCTCGACATCGTACTCGCGAGCGACGCCGAACCCACCGTGGGTCTGTACGGCGGCATCAGCGGCCTCGAACGCCGCCTCGGCGGCCAGGTACTTCGCCGTGTTCGCCCGAGCGCCGGCCTCCTGCTGTGGTGCGTCATCGAGGACGCGTGCGGCGTCGTACGTCACCTGTTTGGCGGCCAGGAGGTTGGCATATGCCTCCGCTAACGGATGCTGAATCGCCTGATTCTTGCCGATCGGTCGGTCGAAGACGACCCGCTCGTTGGCGTATTCGATCCCGCGTTCGAGGGCCGCCTCGCCGAGTCCGATACACTCAGCGGCGATGACCAGCCGTTCTTCATTGAGCCCATCGAGGACCTGATAGAAGCCGTTGCCCTCCTCGCCGATGAGCCGATCGGCCGGAATCCGGAGATCATCGAACCACAGTTGGTAGGAGTGGACGAATTCACTCACCGACTTGGGAATCTGTTCGATCTGAAGGGCATCCCGTTCGTAGGCATCCTCGAGATCGACGAGGAACATCGAGATGCCACGCGTCCGTTTCTCGACGTCCTCTCTCGGTGTCGTCCGGGCAACCAGAACCAGGTGATCGCTCGCCTCGACCCGTGAGGTCCAGATCTTCTGACCGTTGACGACGTATTCGTCGCCGTCGCGTTCGGCGAACGTCTCCATCGCCGTCGAGTCCGACCCTGCATTGGGTTCGGTCAACCCAAAGGCCTGGATCGCGGTATCGCCGGCGGCGACCTCAGGGAGGATCTCCGCCTTGAGCTCGTCATCGGCGTATTTCACGATCGGCACGGAGTTGTAGATCCCGCCGTGGATCGCTTGGGCCGCACTGAATCCACCGCCGCTGGCGGCGATCTCTTCCATCATCACCACGACTTCCTCGGTATCGAGATCGGCCCCGCCGTACTCTTCGGGGATCAGGGCGCCAAGCCAGCCGTGATCAGCAAGCGTATCGACGAACTCCCAGGGATATTCGCCGGTCTCGGCACGCTCACGCCAGTACTCCCGGCCGTAGTTTGCACAGATCTCCTGAATGCTGGACTGGACGAGCTGCTGCCCCTCGGTTAGCCTGATTTCATCGAGAAGTGCCATTAGCCACCGTTCCGTGCCCATTTCACATAAGCGGGATGGAGTCAGGGTTCCGGCCTTAGGCTGTGGTGACGAGTACGTCGACGATCCGCGGACCGTCCTCCGGTGTCATGATGACGGGGTTACAATCGAGTTCGGCGATCCCAGGGTCGCCGGCCAGCAGGTCACCTACCCGGACGAGGAGATCGGCGAGAGATTCCATATTCGATGATGACAGCCGCTCAGCTAACCGTGTCGCCTCAATAGCGTCGCGGGCATCATGGCGGCTGAGGGGCGCCAATCGTACCTCGCTATCGTCGATTGTCTCGACGTGTGTACCGCCGGTGCCAACAGTTATTGTTGGCCCGAATGCGTCTGTCCGTGTCCCGCCGACAATCGCTTCGATGCCCTCGTCGATCTGGGGCTGGACGAGCACACGATATGCATCCGCGTCTGGATCGGCCGCGGCTGCGTTGTCGGTGATTCGGTCGAACGCCTCGCGAGCTGTCTCGGCCGTGACAGCGAGTTCGACCCCGCCGATCTCGGCCCGATGGTGGATCCCACGCGCGTCGATCTTCATCACGGCGGGTCCATCGATCCCCGCGACCGCCTGGACGGCATCGCGCGCCGTTTCGACGATCCGGGTTCGGATCGGATCGATGTCGTGTCGAGCGAGGAGCGATTCGGCTTCCGTCCACGTCAACGTCGTCCCGGTCGGGAGATCGCTGGTCGTTTCCGGCTCCGGTATCGTCGGATCGCCAGCTCTGATCCGGGATCGATCCGCGTCGAATGCAACGAGAGAGGCGAGTGCCTCGATACAGCGTTCGGGATCGGCATACAGCGGGCCGATCGATTGGACCTGTTCGTATGGCTGCGGATCCGGCTGATCGGCGGGTGTTCGCCGACCGGTCCAGAGGAACAACACCGGATCGTCGGCCATGTCGGCGACTGTCCGGAGATTATCGGCGATCTCCGCCGCCCGCTCGTCGACGGCCGAGAGCGCAACGGCGATGATGTAGGCATCGAACGTCGGATCGTCGAAGACGGTTTCGGCGATCTCCGGCAAGACATCGGCCCCGTAACCACGAATATCGATCGGATTGTTGAGCTCGCCGAAGGTGAGCAGTTCCTCCATATCAAGCAAGGTGTCCTCGGTTGATTCGCTGAGTGCCGGGAATTCGAGCCCGTGTTCGCTCCCCAGATCACCGAGCAGACTCGCTAGTCCGCCACTCGTCGACAGGACACAGGTCCGAGCCGACGACGGTGGATCGAGCGCAGCATGGGCACGTCCGTGACCGAGCAGATCGGGAATATCGGCAACGCGTTGGATTCCGGCGTGGCGAAAGACTGCTTCCCATCGGTCTTCGTCGCCGGTTAGTGACCCGGTATGTGATTGGGCAGCGGCCTCGCCGACCTCAGACCGGCCCACCTTCACCGTCAGGATCGGTGTCCCGTTGGCCGTAACCTCCCGGGCGACATCGGCGAAATGCCGTGGCCCCGGCAGCCCTTCCAGATAGAGACAGATCACATCGACCGTCGGTTGAGCTCCGAGATAGGCGACGTAATCAGCCATCGTGAGATCGGCCTCGTTGCCCGTTGAGACGATGTGTGAGAAGTGAGTCGCCGTATCGGCCCCACGTTCGAAAAACGTGGTGAACGCCAGCGCGCCCGATTGGCTCGCAAGCGCGATCGGTCCGGGCGTCGGCTTGCGCGAACAGGTACTGGTGAGCACCGTCTCGGCGTGGCTATTGGCCAGTCCGATACAGTTCGGTCCACAGACGTGGATGTTCTCCCGCTCAGCCACGGACGCCAGTTCGGTTTGGAGCTCTTCCCCCGTCGCGTCGGCTTCGGCAAACCCGGCTGTAATGACGAGCGCGGCCGGGACACCCATTCCCGCGGCCGCTTCGACCACATCGATGACGTACTCCCGTGGGACGCTGACGACAGCTAAATCAACGGTTTCAGGGAGGTCGGTGATCGAATCGTAACATCGACGATCCCAGGCTCGGTCCCTGGATGGGTTCACCGGATACACCGTGCCAGTAAAGCCGTAGTCCAGCAGGTTGTCCATCAGCTGTGCGGAATACCACGAATCGGGACTGGCACCGACGACAGCGACTGATTTCGGCGCAAACAGCGCCTCGAGATCCGGCGGTGTCACCATCGCGATCGGTCACCTCGTGTCAGTATGGTCCATTGCTGGTACATCGACCGGCCTGTTACGCTATCGGATCCCAGAGCATGGATCGACATTCGATGTCGTCCCTCGGAGGTCGTCCCGCTGAGTGGCATACTCCCCGGTCACAGGGTTCGGGGTAAAAACCTATCCTCACAGCGGGATCTGCCCGTTTGAACACCATCGGCGTCCGTTCTAAGGACAGGACGAGCTCGTCGTTCTGGTTATACGTCCGGAGTTCCGTGGTGACGATCCCGACAATGTCACGTGATTCGCTCTCACGCTTCTCGACGACCTGTTGATACTGGTCGTTAGTTTTGATACGAAAAGCGATGCGGCGTGAGTGCCGGAAAGAGAGATCAGCTCGAGTCGATGTCGATCTCGGACGGCGTTACCTCATTGAGTTCCTCCACGATCGCCTCGTCATGTTTGACCGCTAGGCTGAGAGTCAATCCAAGCCCATAGAGGGCAATCAGGAACCAGCCGTAGGCGACGATCGTTCGGCCGACGAGCCCGAGGTTGACGACCCACCACTCGACGGTCAGGAAGCTCCAGGCAGCCAATGCGATCACATAGAAATGTAACGGGGTGCTGCTCAATACGTGATTGTTGAACCGTTGGATCCGGGTTTGATTCGGATCCGTTTTGAACAGGTTGTAATCCGAGGATACCCGCATGACACCCATGGCGATAGCGACGACCGCCCCGAAGGCGGCGATGGCGAACCAGCCCGTCCCGACCGTCGTCGCGGACATATCGAGGCCGAATCCCATCCAGGCCGCCGACCAACCGGCCCACAGAATGATCCCCAGGCCATACAACCGATACGCTTGGCGGATAACGTACTTGAGAGCCATGTTATATATGTTCATACGGTAACGAGTTATTAAACCATCGCAACTCAGCCCTGCTACTCGTTGAATTCGTCGACGAGCCGGCGTCGCTCCTCGGTTGCGAACTGTTCCCACCAGAGCTCGGCCTCACGATTGCGGGCCGTCTCACGATCCGGCGCGTTCGCCGAGTAATTCAACGCCCGTTTTGAATTCTTGACGGCCAGCCGGCCGGTGTCCTGAATCGTGGCGACGATCTCGGCAACCGCATCGTCGAGTTCTTCGGGGCCATGTACATCATTGATCAGCCCGATACGGCGAGCTTCATCGGCCTCGATCATCCCTGCCGTATAGACGATCTCCTTGGCTTTTGCCTCCCCGACGAGCTCGATCGCTCGATACGTCGATCCACCGCCCGGAATCTGGCCGATATCACAGGTCGGGACACCGAACTGGGCGTCCTCGACGGCATATCGCAGATCACACGCCATCGCGAGGATGAGGCCACCCCCGACGCAGTAACCGTTGATCTTCGCGATCACCGGCGCATGCAGATCATACACCTGCTGATACATCTCGTAGAACATGTCCTGGCGGTCCTTCTGGAGCGGGTCGTGGTCCTCCGCTGGCCCCGCGTATTGTTCGATGTCAGCCCCCGCTGAGAAGGCGTCCTCGCCTTTGCCGGTCAACACGACGACGTCGACCTCCCGGTCGAGTTGGAGCTCATCGAACACCCGACGCAGATCGAGCATCGTCTCGGTGTTCAACGCGTTGTACACGTCCGGTCGGTTGAGCGTGATTTCGGCAACGCCGTCAGCGACGTCAACGATGATGTGCTCGTATGCCTCGTAGGCGACCATGGGAACGTCTCTGACGGGGTTGTTCATCAGGATTCGGAATCCGCCGCTCTGGGCAGGCGATCCGTCTTCGGTCAATTCGTCCGATACCGTCGACCCTGACTGCTGGATAGCAGAAGAGGTTAGTGTAGCTTCAACCAGTGACTTCTTAAAGGACCCCGTTCCAGTCACCCGATCATGACAACGGCGGGTGGGACGAATACGACTCGGGATCTCTTCCGGAACCCCGAGTTCCTGGCGCTCGCGAGCGCCCGGTTCGTTCGTGGGATGTCCTTTGCGACGATAATCATCGCGCTGGCGCTGTATGCGGACAAATACGCCGCGACTGGCGTCGTTGCCGGGCTGTTTGGGACGGTGTATGCGTTGACCCGGTTGGTGCTCGTCTTACCCGTCGGACGGGCGATCGACATCGGGAACGGCAAGCGGTATCTCCTGCTCGGGCTCGTGGTGAACGCCGCGTTGCTGTTTGGGTATATGCAGGTCGGGGCGATCGAACATGTCGTGTTGCTCCGGGCACTCCAGGGCGGGGGGTCGGCACTGCTGATCGTCACAACGACGACCGTTATCGGCGAGATAGCCCCCGAAAAGGAGCGGGGGCTCTGGATCGGCGCCTCGGGTCAGGTCAAATCCGTCTCTAGTCTGGCCGGGGATATGGGCGGGGGCGCCCTGCTGTTTCTGTACGGCTTTCAGACGACCTACACCGTTCTGATCGGCATCACTGCCGTCGCGACGCTCCT
This sequence comes from Halobacteriales archaeon, assembly GCA_042219475.1. GTDB lineage: Archaea > Halobacteriota > Halobacteria > Halobacteriales > Hikarchaeaceae > Chewarchaeum. Next base: position 11,106 of record JBDGPX010000159.1, on the reverse strand, counting down.
TGTCTTTCTGTTCCTGCGGGAGAACCCCGGCGTCAAGGCCGACTCAGACGAACAGACCGGACTTGAGACCTACCGATTGCTCATCAGCCAGAACGCGATCCGGGCGTTGCTTGCCTTTCGGTTTGCGTTCAGCTTCGGGAAGATGGCAGTCATCATCTTTCTCCCCATCTTCGCCCGGACGGAGTTCGGAATGTCCTCGTTTGCGATCGGCGGCATTTTAGCAGGGGGACGGATCACCAAAGGGTTGGTACAGGGGTACGTCGGTTCGTTGGGCGATCGCATCGGGAACCTCTGGTGGTTCGTCTTCGGCGGTGCGCTCGTCTATGCCCTCGGGACCGCGATGATCCCGGCGGCACTCACCGTTTCGGGGCTTATCGAACCGATCATGCTCGGGGCGTTCGGCCGCTCAATGACCGTCGGGGCCGCCTGGTTTTGGTTGTTTGGCACCTACGTCGTCCTCGGCATCGGGGACAGTCTCCGCATCCCTGCGAGCGTCTCGATGTTCGTTAACGAGGGCGAGGAATACGATGCCGTCGCAGGGAGCATCTCGTTGCGGTCGGTGTCCTGGCAATTCGGGGCCGCTGTCGGTCCCTTCGTCGTCGGGGGCGTCCTCGATTACTCGACGTTCTTCGCGGCGTTCTGGCTGGCGGCCGCACTGGTGTTGATGGCCGGTGGCGTTTTTGCGTTTCTCTACACGTCGGATCCGACTCCCACGCCGGCCCCGAGTTAACCGCCTCGTATCCAAGTGTTCAGTCGTGACTGGCACTGATTTCCGTTGTTGACGGGGCGAACCGTTTTCCCCATCGGCCTTGATTCGGCCGTCATGCGAATCAGCGATCTCGAAATCCACGAGTTCGAGTACACGATTCCGAACGTCCGGACGACCAACGGCAACTGGGTGTATGATCCCGAGGCGACTATGGAGTCACCGGGTTTCGTACTCACGATCCGGTCTGCTGATGGCACCGAAGGCCACTACCGTGGGTTCGCGTTCACGCCGCCGATGGTGGCACAGATCGAAATGGTCGCCGACGAGCACCTCCTCGGCCGGGATCCCCTCGAACGGGAGGCGATCTGGTCCGATCTCTGGCGTGCGCTGCGTCATACCGACCATCTCGGTGTCGGCCCGATCGACATCGCGCTGTGGGATCTGGCGGGCAATCACTACGACGCGTCGATCTCGGAGTTACTCGGTGGCTATCGGGACCACCTTCCAACGTATGCTTCGACGATGTTCGTCGATGACGCGGGTGGACTCCACAGCCCGGATGCTGTTGCGGACTACGCGGAGACGTGTCTCGATCGTGGCTACGAGGGCTTCAAATTCCACGGACATCCCGAAACTGATCCGGAGTTCGACATCGCCATCTGTGAAGCGCTCGCCGCCCGGGTTGGTGGGGAGCTGGATTTGATGATCGATTCTTCGAGTCTCTATCGGACTTACGCTGATGCGCTCAAGGTGGGGCGAGCGGTCGATCGGCTGGAATTCTTCTGGTATGAGGATCCCCTCTATGATGGTGGCGTAAGTGCCGGCATGCTTCGCAAATTGGTCGTCGAACTCCAGACGCCGATCATCGGCCTGGAACACGTTCGGACCGGCCCATACGGAGCGGCGACCCATCTCCTCGAGGAGGCAGCGGATTTCGTCCGGGCGAGCGCCCACCTCGACGGCGGGATTACCGGCGTGTTGAAGACCGCCAACACGGTCGAATCCTTCGGACTCGATGTCGAATTACTGCTCGGAGGACCGGCCCATATGCACCTGATGAGTGGGCTACGCAACAGCACGTACTTCGAACACGGCTTGCTCCATCCCGAAAGCGACTGGCTGTTGAACCAGGGATTGGTCGGCGAGCCGGAAACGCCCGGGCCCGATGGTCACATGGCCGTTCCGGATGATCCGGGGTTGGGTGTCGAGATCGATTGGGAATTCGTCGAGAATAATCGAACCGATCACACACACATCACAGCCTGATCGATACCGCCCCCTCATATCAGGCCTCGATATCCTGCCAGACGGCGTCCCGGAGCTGATCGATGACGGCGGTGAGTGAATGTGATTCGATGTCCTGGACCAGTTCGATCAACCCTTCGACATCACGCTGTGAGATGCCCGCGGTCGTGGTGAGACTCTCGAACTTCTCGATGACCGCCTCCCAACCCAGTGGCTTTTCCGGTTCGCCACGGGCTGTCTCGATGAACCGTTCGTAGCTATCGTTCGCGGTCTCAATGGTTACGCGGGCGGCCCACTGATCGGGGAACAGCGATTGGACGGCGTCGGTTACCTCCACGTTGGTCGCGTCCATGAGCCGGCGGAACGCCGGATCGTCGAGGCTGTCTTGTGTCCTGAGGAACGCCTCCAACCCAGCGTCGCCGTTGGTCAGTGCCAGCGCCGCACCGTAGGGCATGCTGAACTGACAGTTGACGAAGTTCGAGGGCCGGCGCTTATCGTCGATCGGATCACCGGTCAGCCGGACGCCGGGACGGGGAAGTTCGACGGTTATCGATTCGATCGTGTCCGGATCGATCTCACTGGCGAGGTCCAACAGGCCATCGAGCGCCGGATGCATGTATCGACAACACGGATAGAGCTTCAGTCCCGTCGACATGACCGAGTGGTGATCGCCAAGCTGATCGAAGAGTTCGGGGGCGGGGTCCTCGGTATAGGCGGCGAAGAATCCATGCGTGCCGGTGATCGGCTCGGAAGCCCCACGGAAGCCCGACCCAGCGAGACTCACGGCGGTCACCGCGCGTTTGGCCGCCAGTCCAGGGTGGAGCCGTTTGTTCCAGGCACCGTTGGCGAGGAACTGGAGGGAACCGGCTGCCTGGCTTCCGTTGATTCCCAGGGCATTCCGGAGCTCCTCAGCCGACAGTCCGGCGAGCTTGCCGGCCGCTGCCGTCGCGCCGAAGGTCCCGCAGGTCGCGGTGATGTGAAAGCCACGGTCGTAATGGACATCCGGATTGACCGCCTGGCCGAGCGTACAGGCGACGTCGTAGCCGACGCTGACGGCTGCGAGGAACTCCTCGGTCGTGGCTCCGTCGCGCTCAGCGATAGCTAAGGCCGCGGGGATCACCGGTGCCCCTGGATGTAATGACGATTCCCGGTGAGTATCATCGAAATCCAGGCTGTGGGCGAAGGTACCGTTGTATAGCGCGGCGTGGTCGGCTCCGAATCGCTCGCCGGTCGCCAGCGCCGTCGCTTCGGTGCCATCGGTCGCGAGGGTGTCGATACCGGCCCTGATGGCCTCGCTTGAGCCGGCGTGTTCACGAGCGCCGATCACTAACCCCAAGTGATCCAGCAGGTGTCGCTTCAGTCGATCACAAACCACGTTGGGGAGGTCATCATACGTCGTTTCGACGGCATGGGTGGCGATCCGTTCCGTGGGCGTCGGCGTGGTCATACCCGGACGTACGGCGGCCGGTATCATGAAACCTCTTGGCTCCGACTCGTTTCGGGCCATATTTACTCGGAGGGTGGGAAGCCGGGAGCATGTCCGAGTACTCTCACACCGAAGAGTTCGATCTCCGATACCGTGATCTCGATCCGATGGGCCACGTCAACAACGCGGTATATGTGACATATCTCGAACACGCCCGGGCCGCCTATTTTCGGGACGTCATCGGTGTCACCCTCGATTCGATCGATTCGGTGCTCGCGACAGTGACCGTCGATTACCGATCGCCGATCGAGCTGTCGGCCGACACAGCGACCGTTGAGACCCGCGTTCCCGAACTCGGGACCTCAAGCATTCCGATGGAGTATGCGATCTCCGCCGACGGCGAACTTGCGGCCACCGCCGAAACGGTCCAAGTCGTCATCGATGGGGAGACGGAGCAATCACGGCCGATCCCCGGCGACTGGCGTGATGCGATTGAGGCCTACGAGGATCTGTGATGGTGTGGCGATGTCACTCCCGATCCGGGATCGCCCCGACTTCCTTGAGTGAGGCGATCTCGTCGTCGCTGTAGCCGGCGGATCGGAGCATCGATTCGGTGTCTTCGCCGAGCATCGGTGGCGCCTTCTCGAACCCTGATTCGGCGTGCTCGAAGTTCAGAGGATGATCGATTGCCGGGATCTCCCCGACCGCCGGATGTTCGAGTTCGGTCACTACCCCCCGGGCATCGGTCTGTTCGTTGTAGAGCGCTTCCTCGACCGAAAAGACTGGACCGACCGGCAGTCCGTGTTCGTCGGCGAGCAGGTCGACCCACTCGTCGGTCGTGCGTTCCCGGAACACCGCCGACAGCTCCTCTTCTAAGGCATCCATGTTCTCGACTCGGTCGGCGTTGCTCGCAAAGCGTGGATCCTCGGCTAACTCCGGTCGATCGATCGCCTCACAGAGGCCGGTCCAGAGTTTCTGGTTGGCACACCCGACGTTCAAATAGCCGTCGGCGGTCGGATAGGCCTGGTAGGGGGCCAACACCGGATCTTTCGTCCCCATCCGCTCTGGCTCTTCCCCGACGAAAGCCTTCCCCGCCTGTTTGGTGAGCCAGGGAAGGGCAGCGTCGTGCATGCCGAGTTCGATCCGATCACCCTCGCCGGTCAACTCCCGTCGGAAGAGCGCGCCGACGATCCCGAAGGCCGACCACATGCCGGTGATGAGATCCGTCTGGGGCAGCCCGACCTTGACCGGATCGCCGTCCTCCGGGCCGGTCACGCTCATGATCCCGCTGGTGCCCTGGACGAGGAGGTCATACCCCGGTCGCGCGCTCCAGGGGCCGGTCTCGCCGAATGCCGAGATCGAACAGTAGACGATGTCTTCGTTGTGGGTGCGGATGTCGTCGTATCCGACGCCGATGCGCTCGGCGGTCCCGGGCCGGAAATTCTCGACGAAGACATCCGCTTTCTCGGCCAGGTCATATAACGCCTGAAGACCCTCGTCGGTTTTGAGGTTCAGTTCGACGCTTCGTTTGCCGTAATTGATCGTCCAGAAATAGGGGGATTCACCCCGATCGGCGGCCGTCGTCCCTGGGCCATCGTAGTCGCCCGGATCGACGAACGGCGGCCCCGAGTGACGGTTGTCATCGCC
>JBDGPX010000159.1:0-6069 GCA_042219475.1 Halobacteriales archaeon | reverse complement strand
GTCCGGCCGTTAGATCTTGACGACTTCCGCACCTTGATTGGCAAGCATCAGTGTCGCGAACCCACCGGTGACGAACGTCGTGAGATCGAGCACCCGGATCCCATCCAACATCCGTGTTCCGCCGGCTGCAGCGTCGCGCTCGGTCATAACGGTAGCATCCACAGCGGAGATGTAAGTTTTTCCGACCGTCCCTGATCGACCATCGACCACTCAGCCACGGATCGTCCGCCGGAACTGCTGGAAGCCCTGGTCGGTGTCGAGGCGGTCGATCGCATCGCCCAGTCGCGTGACAGCACCGCGATTAAGGACGACACCGCTAGTTTCCTCGAACTTCCGTTCGAGCCGTTCGTCGCTCACCGGATTGCTCGGACTCCCCGGTGCTTGTCGTTCCTCGGCGGCGATCTGCCGTCCATCAGTCGTCTCGACGACGACACGGGCGCCATACCCCGCAAACCGGTCACCGAAGAGGTTCGGTTCGAACGCCCGCTCGACCTTGCGCAACTGTTCGCGGGTCGCTGTCTCGGTGACGTACTCGTCGCTGAACTCCCGGACCCCGACGGTTCGTTCACGGAGTATCGTCGCGAGGCAGAATTCGATGGAGAACTTCGCCTGGAGTGCATCATCCGGATCAGCATGGATCAGCATCTCCGAGGCGGCCTCGTCGAGCGTGACGGTGATTGTCGCAACATCCGTCGGATCGAGATCTTCCTCGATGACGATTCGACGAAGGGCTTCCATGGCCGCATGGGTGATTACCCCAGACGGATACGGTTTGTATCCGATATCCCCGACCCCCTCGCCGTCGGTGAATGCTCCCTTTAGATCTGCGGGATCGTACGTCCCATCCGGTGTCATCACTTCACCATATCCCATGTCCCCGTCGAGGATTTCCTTGTCAGCGGTGTAGCCCGCATCCGCCAACATCGCCGCCCGAACGCCCATCTGTGCGGCGTGCCCGGCATGGAGTGGTTTAGTCATCGAGCCGAAGTTGCGTTTGAGCGAGGACGCCGTCGAGGCGACGATCCCGAGTGCCTTGGCGGTGGTTTCGGGATCAAGTTCGAGTACGGATGCCGCCCCAGCGGTCGATCCAAAGGAGCCGATCGTCCCGGTGTTATGGAAGCCATGATCGTAATGACCGGGATTCGTTGCGTGGCCCACTCGGTAGGCCGTCTCGACGCCGGTGATATACCCCTCTATGACGCTTTGGCCGCCGGATTCCGTCGCCTCGGCCGTCGCGAAGGCGGCCGGGAACACCGGCGATGTCGGGTGTAACACGATCGATTCGAACGTGTCGTCGTAATCGATCGCATGGCCGATCGTGCCGTTGACGAGCGCCGCCCCGACCGGACTCGCCGAACCGCCGCCGAGCAATGAGGCCGACTGACCGGGGAGGGCAGTCTCGACGTAGTCGATAATCCGTTCACCGATCGGGTGCTGGACACCGTAGATCGCACACCCGACGTAGTCCCGAATGGCCTGTTTGGCCTGTTCAATAGTGCTCTCCTCGTAGTCTTCGAAGGAGACTGTCGCGATCCGCTCTGCAAGCGCGGCCGTATGGGTCATATCCGATCGCTCGCGACCGGTACCTAAAACGCTGCTGACACTCGATCGACGATGCGCCACTCTTGGAGCGTCCGTGGTTGATCTATCGGATCAGAGTCCGAGCATCGCCAGCCCACCGTACCGGAACAAGAAGAGGTACACCTGGATGATACCGGCGGCAACCAGCAATACACCGGCGATCCGGGAGAGCCGATCGGCCGAACCGGTTAAATGTCGAATGATCCGGTCACGGCCGAGCGACGATAACAGTGTGACTCCGATCATCAATCCGACCATTCCGGTGGCGTACGCCCCGAGCGTGAGCGTCGCGACGACTGGCCCTCCGGACAGCGCAGCAAGGGCCACGCCGACGAATAGGGGACCACTACAACCGGCAGCGGCGACTGCATACACGACGCCGAACAACAGAAAACTCGTCGGCGACCGGCGTCGTTGCGGGAGCGCCACCTGCAATGAGAGTAGTGAGTATTTGCCAAGCGCCATGATCGCTCCGAGACCGATGAGGATGGCGCCGACGACCAGTTCGAGGACGGCGATATTCGCGAGGATTTGCGTCCCCAGGCCGGCGACGATGGCCACGATGATCGAATAGACCAACAACATCCCGACGCTTGCAAGTGCTCCGACCATGGCCGCGTAGGGGAGGTCACCCGATCGATCGGTGGCGTCTTCGCCGTGACCCAAAAAGAAGGCGAGATAGCCTGGCAGTAAGGGATACGCACAGGGGGCAAAGAAGGTCGCGATACCGGCGGTGAAAGCAAATCCGATCCGGAGGTCAGCGAGTTCGATCACGATTCCATCGCGGTCCTGACGTGGGTGCTGATCTTCTCGGCTTTCGCGAGCCCGACGTGACGCCACACTTCTGACCCCTCGGCATCGATGACGATCTTCGTTGGGATCCGGGTGACGTCGTATTCGTCGTTGGTGGTGAGGTCCGGATCCATCACGACCGGCCAGGAACCGTCATATTTGCTCCAGAACGATCGGATCGCCTCCTTGTCGGTTTCGTTCGTGATCGAGACGAGATGCAAATCGGAGAACTGCTGGTCGACAGTCCGGAGTTCAGCCATCTGGGGCTTACACGGCGCACACCACGTCGCGAAGAAATCCAGCAGCACGACCGAACCCTCGGGGGCGATCACGACCTGTCCGCCCGGTGAGCCACCGACCGCGAGGCTTTCGAGCTGGGTTGTCGCGGTGCTTCCGGCGCTACACCCGGCGAGTGCACTCACGGTCCCGACCGCGCCCGCGGTGAGCACATCCCGTCGGGTATGACCTTCCATATATAGAGGATACTCGCTCGAAATCAAAACAACAGCGCGGGTGTGAGGCCTGAACACACAACCCCCCACCGGTTACTGTATCAAGGTCCTAACGGGGTATGTATGCGGCGCCGGCGGTATCTGAGCCTGCTCACGAGCGGACTCATGGCGACAGCGGGGTGTCTGGCGGCTCCCGGTCGGGAGTCGGCGACGGCATCCTCCACGGCCGATTCCGATTCGGCCACCGCTGGTGTCCAACAACGTGGAGCCGCCGATCTCCCGATTCCGAAACACGATCTCCATCGTGCGCTGGAACGGGATTCCATCCCGGCGATCGTCGACCCCGTGTTCGCGGATGATTGGGCGGGGCTTTCGATCACGGTCGCCTCCGAACCCCTCCGGGAGTCGATCGAACCGCGACTCTCGGCCGGCGATCCGGTCATCGGTGTCGAACGAAACGGCCAAGCACGGGCCTACCCCTTGGCCCTGCTCAACTGGCACGAGGTGGTCAACGACGATTTCGACGGGCCGCTCCTGGTAACCTACTGTCCGTTGTGCCAGAGCGGGATCGTCGCCGAGCGAACCGTCAACGGCGACGCCACCGTCTTTGGGGTCTCCGGCCTTCTTTGGCGCGGCAATCTCGTGTTGTACGATCGGGCGACTGATAGCCTCTGGAGCCAGCTCCTTGGGACGGCGATCCGGGGCCCGAAGACGGGATCCTCACTTCGGCTGCTCCCGTCGTCCTTGACGACCTGGGGGGAGTGGCGGGCCAGCCATCCCGATACGGACGTCCTCCTGCCGCCGCCACACTCGAACACGGTCCGCGGTCAGGATGCGACGTTCAACTACACGATGAATTCCTATCTCGGGTATGCCGTCTCCTCCCAGGTCGGGGTCGGGAACACGACGTTTTCCGACGACCGGCTTCATCCGAAGGCCCCTGTTGTCGGAATCGCAAACGGAAACACAGCACGGGCTTATCCTCTCGAAATCTTGGCCGATCGTCGGGTGATCAACGACACGGTCGGCGGGAAACCGGTCGTGGTGGCGATCACTCCCGATCGATCGCTCGTCGCCTACGACCGGCGGATCGACGAATCGACGCTGTGGTTTCTCCCCGTCGCCGACGGGATAATGTACGCCGATCGGTCCCACTGGCAGATCGCGACCGGCCGGGCGACCGATGGGCCACATGAGGGCACACAGCTCCGACAGGCGACCGATCGATCCGCGATGTACTGGTTCGCTTGGGCGAAATTCCATCCAAACACCGAGATCTATGGCCGATCGTGACGACAGCCAGGATCTCGCTTGACCGTGTTGTCTCCGTTTCGCAAGCGAGTGTGTGCATCGGCGAAGCTGATAGATTCTTGTAGGCGGCTCCGGTCTCTTCGGTATGGCCTACAATATCGCGACGCTACCCGGTGACGGGATCGGTCCGGAAGTCATCGACGCCGCCATGCCGGTACTCGAGACCGTCGCCGACCAGCACGGCTTCGCCATCGAGACGACCAGTTATCCGTGGAACAGCCAACGGTATCTCGATGGCGATGGCATGATGCCATCGGACGCACTCGATCGTTTGGCCTCGCACGATGCCATCCTCTTGGGAGCGATCGGCCATCCGGAAGTTCCTGATCACGTCACCCTCAACGAACTCCTCTTGCCGATCCGGAAGGGGTTTGACCAACAGGTCTGTCGCCGCCCGTCGATCCTCTTCGAGGGTGTACAAAGCCCGCTCCGTGGGTACAGCGGCGGCGACATCGACTTCGAGGTATATCGGGAGAATACCGAGGGCGAATACGCAAACGTTGGGGGACGCGAGCACCGTGGCTTCGATCACGAGCTCGCGATCCAGGCGGCGGTCTTCACTCGGACCGGGACCGAAGCGATCGTCCGGGCGGCCTTCGAACGGGCCACCGAGCGCGATGGATCGGTCACCAACGTGACCAAATCAAACGCCCAGGCCCACAGTATGGTCTTCTGGGATGACATCGTCGAGTCGATCGCGAGTGAGTATCCTGGCGTCGAGGTCGAACGCCTGTTGGTCGACGCGGCGTCGATGGATCTGATCCGACGACCCGAGAGTTTCGATGTGATCGTTGCGTCGAACCTCTTCGGCGATATTCTCACGGATATCGGGGCGATCATCACCGGGAGTATGGGGTTGGCGCCATCGGGGAACATCAACCTCACCGGCGCATATCCATCGATGTTCGAACCGGTCCACGGGAGCGCCCCGGACATCGCTGGCGAGGGAGTCGCCAACCCATTGGCTGCGGTTCTCTCCGGGGCGATGTTGTTCGAGAACCTCGACGAAGGCGCGGCCAGCGATCGGCTGTGGGCGGTCGTCGAGCAACAGTTAGCCGATTCGGCTGCGCCACGAACGCCGGATCTAGGCGGTAGTTCCGGTACTGAAACGGTTGCGGCGGATCTGCTTGAGCGGCTCGACTGACGCTTCCTGTCGATCCAAATCGGGGTTGTTTTTGTAGTCCATCCCGGAACTCATCGGTGTGTATAACGTCACGGACGAAGTGAGCAACCCCTTCGGGATGCGCCCCCCGTGTCCGTGTGAGTGTACGTCCGACACTGATCGCCGGGCGGTGTTCGGCTATGGCGACGCCAACGCCGATTTTCATATTATCGGGGATCATCCAGGCGTCCATGGCGGCGCCGATCGAGGGATCCCCTTCACCGGGATGGCGGCCGGCGAGCGAGTCCTCGATGTCCTCGAGGCAACCAACTTCCTGTACGGGCGCGACCGGGCCGAGCCGAAACTCGTGAACGCCTTTTGCTCGTATCTCTATCTCTGTTGTGTCCCCGATGGCGATGTACCCACCGACAAACAGTACGTCCGGTTCGAACCTTTCTTCGACGCCGAATTACGGGCGATTGCTGCCCACGTCCTTTTGCCAGTTGGCAAACGGGCGACCGCCCACGTCTTGGAGAACTACACGGCTCGACCCGTCGATGACGACGGGCCGGCGATGGAGACGCTCCACGCCGACCTCATTCATGGCAGCGGGTTCCTCGTGCTCCCGATGGCAGACCCGAGTCAGTGGACCGACGCCGACCGGACGGCGATCATCGAAACGATCAGGGATCTCAAGGCGACCGACTACCAGCAGGAGGCCGATTTGGGTCGGTTCGGCCCCGGCGGGACGCCGTATCGCGTCCGGTGAGGATCAATCGGGAAAGATGCTCTCGGGGAGGTATGCCGAGACGACCCAGTTGGGGGCGTCGA
>JBDGPX010000100.1:0-36676 GCA_042219475.1 Halobacteriales archaeon | reverse complement strand
CTGGACCGCCATGGTGGTCCAGTACTGGGCCGGTGCGGTCCTCCTTCGGAGCCGTGTCCTTGTCGTCCTGTTACGGACGGTTCGGTTGTGGCCCCCAACCCGATCCTTCTCGGCCGCGTCCGGTCGATCTGGACCGAGTCGTCCAGTATGTCCCCGCGTTCTCGCGGGAGATGTTAGTATGAGTGGTTGGATAATAAAGATTGTTGAAATTTGTCAGACATTCACAACCATGAATTATCGGTGTCGTGCACTGATCCTTATCCTGATGGTTAGATTGACCGATTAATCGAATGCCTGCAGTACGAAATGGGGCGTTTCTGATCGGATATCTTCCGCGACGGATTGGGCTATATAGATCCTGCTATTCGCCCGAACCGATCGAAGCGATCAATATCTATCAGCACGATTATTGATCTCTGACGCGGATAAAACGGGACGTCTCGCAAGCGATCCGTGGATCGCCGATGATCAAGGAACGACCACGATCGTCGCGGTCTCGGTTTCGAGCACGTCGGCCTCTTCGCCGCTCTCCGCACGGTACTCCTCGATCACATCGATGGCCTCCCCGTCGACGGTCACAGACTTACCGTCGACCTCCAGTTCGACCTCGTCCGCGGAAACCAGCTGCGCCTGGAGTTCCGATGGATCGGCCGCCTCAAGGGCGGCAATAACGGCGTCAGCGCGGTCGCGGAACTTGGGACCGATAGTACTATACTCGATATCGATCTCAACGGGCGTCAACTCGACGTCCGGCGTCCCTTCCCGGAAGAGCACTGGGGCGTTGATCGTCTCCGAGAGATCGTAGGTGTCCGGTGTCCGATCGAGGTCGCCGTCGGTGTACACCTCGACCCGATCGAGCTCGGCGTTCAGCGCCATGCCCCGATCGGATTTCCACCCGCGGATCTCGCTTGCGATGTCAGCGATCAGCTGTCCGGTCCGTTCGGCGGTCGGATCGTCGATCGCGATCGATGGCCAGGTGGCGTTGTGGACGCTGCCCTCTGCGTCGGGAAGGTGCGACCAGATCTCCTCGGTGATGAACGGCATGAACGGCGAGAGCATCCGGACTGATGCCGACAATGCCGTATAGAGGGCACTTCGGGCGGCATCCCGTTCCCCGGGCCGACCGCTGTAGAGGCGGCCCTTGACCAACTCGACGTAGTCGTCGGCGAGGTCATGCCAGACGAAATCCCGTAGCTCCCTGAGTGCAGCGTCGAACCGGTACTCCTCCATATTCGCCTGGACGGATTCTGCGACCTGTGCAAGTTTCGAGAGGATCCACCGGTCGGCATCGCGGTAGGCCGGATCGGTGATCGTCGGCGTATCCGCGTCGATGTGATCGAGAGCGAACCGCGAGATGTTCCAGAGTTTCGTCATGAACCGCGAGGCGGAGGTCACCTCTTTCCACTGGAATTGGATATCCGAGCCTGGCTGGCCACCCAGTGCAATCGCCTGACGGAAGGCGTCTGCGGAGTGTTCCTCGACGACCTCCTCGGGCTGGACGAAATTGCCGCGGGATTTGGACATCTTGTTCCCGTCGTCGCCGAAGACCATCCCGTTGATCAATGCCTCCTCCCACGGGATCTCCTCTTCGATGGCGGCCGTCCGGAGGATGGTATAGAACGCCCATGTCCGGATGATATCGTGTCCCTGTTCGCGGAGCGTGGTGGGCTCGAACGACTCCTCCGGCCACCCTTGGATGTGAAGTGGGGTAATCGACGAATCCATCCAGGTGTCCATGACGTCGGTTTCGCCCTTCCAGTCCTCGGCGCCACACTCCGGGCAGGCGCCGACCTGTGGATCCTCCTCGGTCGGCTCGACGGGCACCTCGTCGCTGTCCGCGATATGCCAGTACCCACAGTCGGTACATTCCCAGGCCGGGATCGGGGTGGCGAACACTCGCTGCCGGGAGATCACCCAGTCCCAGTCCATCCCCTCGGTCCACTCCTCGAGACGGCTGTACATGTGGTCCGGAATCCACTCGACGGCCTGTCCGTATTCGAGGATCTCGTCCTGATCGACCGTCACGAACCACTGCTCTTTCGAGAGGATCTCGATGGGGGTGTCACACCGCCAGCAGGCGCCGACCGATTGCTCGACGGGCTCGTGATCAGTGAGAAGCCCCTCGGACTCGAGTTCCGAGGGAAGGGTTTCTTTGGCCTCTTCGATCGAGAGCCCCTCATACTCGCCGGCCAACGTTCCGAGATGCCCGTCCTCGGTGAAGACGTCCCGGAGTTCGAGGTCGTATTCGGCCCACCATTCGACGTCCTGTTTGTCCCCGAAGGTACAGATCATCACGGCACCGGTTCCAAACCCGGGATCGACGTTCTCATCGGCGATGAGTTCGACCTCCTGGCCGAACAGCGGCACCTCGAAAGTGTCGCCCACACGGTCATCGAACCGATCGTCGTCGGGATGGACGGCCATGGCGACACATGCCGCCAGCAGTTCCGGCCGCGTGGTCGCGATTTCGATGGCGTCGTTTTCGATACCGGGGAACTCGATATAGTAGAGTGTCCCATCCCGGTCGGTGTTTTCGACTTCAGCGTCCGCGATGGCGGTCTGGCAGCGTGGACACCAGTTGACCGGGTGTTCGTCCCGGTAGACGTACTCGGCGTCGGCCATCTCGACGAACGACCGCTGGGTCTTCCCCCAGTACTCGGGTTCCATCGTGTAGTATTCGTAATTCCAGTCCTGGGAGAAGCCCAGATCGTGCATCGCGTTCCGCATCGCTTCGATCTGATCGTGGGTGTGTCCGATACACATCTCCCGGAACTCATCACGGGGGACGTCCGTTCGGTGGATGTCGTTTTCCTCCTCGACCTTCACTTCGGTCGGCAGACCGTGACAGTCCCAGCCTTGGGGGAACAGAACGTCGTCGCCCGCGAGACGGCGATATCGGGCAGCGAAGTCCATGTAACACCAGCCAAGCGAGTTACCGATATGGAAGTTGCCCGTCGGGTACGGCGGCGGCGTGTCGATGATGTAGTCCGGGCTCCCGGTGTCCTCGTAGGCGTACACGTCCGAATCACGCCATGTGTCCTGCCACTTCGGTTCGATCTCGTCCGGCTCGTAGCTCTCGGGAATATCGCTCTCCTCGTCTGGTTCGGTGTCAGTCGTAGTCTGGCTCATGGGAAATAGGGTCTCGGAAACGGGTCGATTCTCGGTCGGTTCGGGTCCGTCCGCACCGATACCGATCGGATCGATCGTATTATAATCGAACGACTCCGCGGGCGGACGGCGCCGAGAACACGCGGACGCGGCGTCACAACTCTTCGACTACAGACGTACTACCGCGGTCGGCACGTGCATATCCGAATCCAGCGGTTGCCGCCAAATAAAGATTCCCGTCCGAAATTGCGAATCAGCCCCGCGGCGTGGCCGTTTTCGAGATATGCGCCAACACTGTCGGGAGACACGCTCCTTCTTGCCGGGGGATTCAGACATCCGTAGCAGACCTCATCCCCACTCGAAGCCGGCGATCGATCGAATCGGGTGTTCGGTCAGTATCGAGTGCGACTCCCGGTAGCCCATCCGTGTCAGCGTCCGTTCATGCTCGATGCCGACGGCGTCGAACACCGCGATGGTGTTCTCCGTAGGGACGATGTCAGTTACCACCGGCGCTCCCTTGAGAATCGTCCCGAGGGCATCGAGCAGCCGCCGCAACGCGTCGGCGGTCGTCGCGACGATCGGTCCGAGGTGGAGGTGTTCGCGGCCGGGGCGAGCGATCGCATATCCCTCGATCGATCCATCCTCGACGATAACGCCGGTCGTCGTCGTTTCACACAGCAACTGCTGGAGGAGCGCTCCGCGATCGATCGGGAGGTGTTGCCGGTCGTATGCGATGGCGGCATCCTGTTCCATCCGGGTGATTCGTTTGGCCGATGCCGGAAGCGAGCCGTCGGATAAGGTCCCGACCCGATGTTCGATCGGTGTGATTTCGACGAAGCCGAGGTCCGCATAGATGGAACGGCTCTGATCGTTAGCATCGAGTCCGACTGCCCCGGGCGGAGCATCGTTCGCATACTCGAGTGCCTGTTTGAATATTGCCCGGCCATGACCATTCCCCTCCCAGGAATCATCGACGAGCACCATGCCGATCCATCCAAGCGTCTCACCGTACCACGTGATCGATGCGGTCGCGACTAACTCCTCGTCGATGTAGCCGGTCAAGACCGTCGTATGCGGATTGGCATGGAGCCGGCGCCAGTCACCTTCGACCACGTTCCAGCCGGCTTGTCGGGAGAGATAGACGACTGCGGGGATTTCCTCGGCATCTAACGTCCCGAATTCAAGTGGATGAGCGACCGAGGGCATCTTATGACCGATCTCTCGGATGTTTGTGGGCCTACATTATTAAAATATTGACATTTTGTCCGTGTTACCCCGGTGTTTGGATCGGTTAACCACAACCCATACTTTCCGGCCACGCGACGCGTGGGTATGCAACTGGGCGTGATCGGACTCGGCCGGATGGGACAGATCATCGTCGATCGAGTACTCACGGCCGGGCATGACGTCGTTGCGTTCGATCTCGATGCTGAGGCCGTCGCCGAAGCTGCCGATGTCGGCGCGACGCCGGCCGAATCGATTGCCGACCTCGCCGACCGGCTCGCCGACGATAAACGTCTCTGGCTGATGGTCCCCGCCGGCGATCCGGTCGATGAGACGCTCGCCGAGCTGGAGTCGGCGCTTACGGCGGACGATATCGTCGTCGACGGTGGGAATTCCCACTTCGAGGATTCGATCCGGCGGGCCGAACGAACCGAGGCGGCGTATCTCGACTGCGGGACGAGTGGGGGGCCCGTCGGTGCAGATCGCGGTTTTTCGTTGATGATCGGTGGTCCGGCGTGGGCATACGAGGAACTTCGGCCGGTATTCGATGCCGTCGCCACCGGTCCCGATGGACATGACCGGCTCGGACCGGCAGGTGCCGGCCACTACGTCAAGATGATCCACAACGGCGTCGAGTATGCCCTCATGCAGGCCTACGGCGAGGGATTCGAACTCCTCTATAACGGCCGCTATGATCTCGATCTCGAGGCCGTCGCCCGGACCTGGAACAACGGCGCAGTCATCCGATCATGGCTATTGGAGCTCTGTGAGGAAGCCTTCCGGGAGGAGGGATCGGATCTCGGCGATGTTGCCGATTACGTCGCTGGCGGTTCGACGGGGACTTGGACCGTTCAGGAAGCCCTCGAACAGGAGGTGCCGGTGCCACTGATTTACAGTGCGCTCGCCGAACGGTTCGGGTCTCGCGACGAACGGTTCGCCCGCCGGCTTGCCAACCGGCTACGATATGGATTCGGCCGCCATGCGGTGCGGCGACGCTGATCGGGCGACTGATGGCCCTTCTTCTTCCCGACTATGTTCGGTCGATTTGTGACCAGAAAATCGGATGACGGAGCAATCACAATCGCCTTAACCTAGGACCCTATATCCGCCAACATGGTCGATCTACTGGGTGTCGCGCTCGGGCTGTTCCTGACGCTCATCGTGGTGGCGGCCCATTTCGCCAAGGGGACGTCCTGGCGAACCCCTGAGGACATTTCCCAGGAGGTGCTCGAGCGACGGGCGGCGTCCGTGCCGGAGACTGATTTCCCTGAACCGATGAACAGATCGGTCGGGGGCGGTGGCGCCGTCGGTGCCATCCCGGCCGGGGAATCCGAAGGGGAACTCGAGGAAGCCGAGGAGACCGATGAAGGCGGTCCGGGAGCGATCCCCGAGGACGAAATCGAGCACTTCGAAATCGAATTCGAGAAGGAAGGCGAAACCATCGAAGTGGCCAACAACGAGACGATCCTCGATGCCGGCGAGGACGAGGGATTCGATCTGCCGTATGCCTGCCGCGAGGGCCAATGTCTCTCCTGTTCGGCCCATATCCCGGATGGTCCCGCCGAGGACTTCGTCGTCCACGACAACCAGGAGATGCTCTCGGAGGACGAGCTCGGTGAGGGATACACCTTGACCTGTGTAGCCTATCCACGCGCCGACTTCACGCTTGAAACCCGCGAATCACCCTGACGGATCGCGCCTTCGTCTGTTTTCTCGCCGTTTGTTGTTTGCGACGATCACCCGTCCTGAACCAACGCGTTCAAACGCCGGGCTGTTGTGAGAGCGAGCGTGAGCAACGCCCCGCCCCGGGCGACGATCACCGAGGGTGGGCTGATTCGACCGTTATTTCGGCTCGCCTGGCCGATCGTCGTCATCCAGCTCCTTCAGGTCGCCTACAACATCGCCGATACTCTGTGGCTCGGCCGGTATTCGGCCGACGCCGTCGGTGCGTTGAGCCTGGCGTTTCCGCTCGTCTTCCTGTTGATCTCCGTCGCTGGTGGCTTTACCGCTGCCGGGGCAATCCTCGTTGCCCAGTATACCGGTGCCAAAAGCGAGGGCTCGGCCGGCAAGGTCGCTGGCCAGACGATCTCGTTTGTCGGCTTGCTCGCGATCGCCCTCGGGTTCGTTGGGTTTTTACTGACCGAACAGATGCTCGGCATTCTGCCGAGTTCACCCGCGACGGCGGCCCGGATCGTTCCCCTGGCGGCCGATTATATGCGGGTGTTCTTCCTCGGGATCCCGTTTCTGTTTGGCTTTTACGTCTTCACGGCGCTCATGCGGGGCTACGGCAATACACGATCGCCGATGCGAGTCATGGCGATCAGCGTCGCGATCAACGTCGTCCTCGACCCGTTTTTGATTTTCGGGTGGTGGCAGTTTCCCCAACTAGGTATCGAGGGGGCCGCTATCGCGACCATCTTCTCCCGAGGGATCGCATCGGTACTCGGTTTCTATATCCTGTTCGTCTCCCGGACGGGTCCGGCCGTCGAACCCCGACATCTCGTTCCTGATCTGGCCTATATCCGGGACATCATTCGGATCGGTGTCCCGTCAGCGCTCGAACAGTCGATGAGTTCTCTGGCAATGTTGACCCTCACGGCGATGGTGGTTACCTTTACGCCATCCGTGGTGGCTGCCTATGGGCTCGGCAACCGGCTGATCTCGCTCGTCTTTCTGCCGGCGATGGGACTCGGTCGAGCGACGAACACGATGGTCGGCCAGAACCTCGGTGCCGGCCAGCCCGACCGCGCCGAACGAGCGGTCTGGATCGCAGTCAAGGCCGGTGCCGGCGTCCTGCTTGGTGTCGCGGCCGTCGCCGCGCTGTTTCCCGAACCGATCGTCGGTGCCTTCATGGCGACGGGCACCGCCGAGGCGGCGGAGGTCATCGATCAGGGCAGCCGGTATCTCCGGATCCGGTCGGTCGAGTTCGTCTTCATCGGGATCCTACAGGTCCTGTTGGGCGCGTATCGCGGTGCCGGTAACACCCGGACCGCCCTCGCGTTCTCAGTCATTGCATTGTGGATCGGCCGTGTCCCGACGGTCTATCTCCTTGCGTTCGTTCTCGGGCTCGGCGCGACGGGCATCTGGATCGGGATGGCGCTCGGGAATATCCTCGGTGGGATCGCCGCTGCCCTGTGGTTCACTCGGGGCACCTGGCGTGAGACGGTGATCGACGATGAACACACTGAACCCCAGCTCGATCGGGCATCCACAGTAACATCGGATACTGATCCCGAGACTGATCCCGGTCCTGATGACGCCTGAACTGGGCGACAGTCGGATCATCGCCGACGGATGTTTAAGAAGATCGGGCATCAACCGTTTGGAATAACTGCTGGCGGTCGCCATGGATCGATCGCTTCCCCGATATCTCGTGACACACCGCTCGCGGGTGCTCTGGTGGCTTCTGCTGGTGGGATTTCTCGCCTTGCTTGCTGGCGTGCTGTCGGCCTTCATCGGGACGTTCGTACTGGGAATCTTCATCTACTACGCCGCCCGCCCGTTGCATCGTCGGGTCAACCGATGGATCGATCGGCCGACACTGGCGGCGCTTGTGGCACTCTTTCTCTTCGAGTTGCCGTTCCTCGCAGTCGACTTGTACGTGCTTTTCCTCGGCCTGCGGGAGTTCGAGACCATCTCGGAGATCGGAACGATCCTTCTCAATCGACTCTTTCCAACCCTTGGCGAAGAACTGACTCTGATCCTCGCGGAGCCGAGTCGGTATCTCGCCCGATTGGATGTAGCGACGATCCGGGAGATGTTCCAAACCGGAGCCGGCCTCTTCGGCGATATCGCGACCGCGTTGCTCCATCTCTCCTTGGCAATCGCCATCGCGTTTTATCTCCTTCGGGACGGCCACAAACTCGAACAGTGGTTCCGATCGGAATTTGATGATGACGATCCATTCCTTGCCTACGCCCGACTGGTCGATCGGGATATCCAGGTTGTCTATCACGGGAACATCCGAACGGCGTTTATCGTCGCCCTGCTCGGTGTCGTCGTCTATAACAGTCTCAACGTCATAGCGCCAGCAGCGCTTACGATTCCAGTACCGATGCTCATGGCGGTGCTCACCGGTGCGGCGACGCTGATCCCGCTTATCGTCGGCAAGATCGTCTATCTCCCGCTCGTCGGGATGTTAGCCCTTCGAGCACTCCGCATCGATACGGCACTGATGTGGTTCCCAGCGATCGTGTTGATCGTTGCGCTGGTCGTGCTCGATCTGTTTCCGATGATGGTAATCCGACCGTACCTCGCCGGCCGGACTACCCATAGCGGTTTGATGCTGTTCGGCTACGTTTTCGGGACGCTGTTGTTTGGCTGGTATGGCATCTTCCTCGGCCCGATGCTCGTCGTCATGGTGGTTCATTTCTTCCGGGTCGGTTTCTTGGAATTGGTCCATGGTCGGGCTGTGACGGCCGATGTAACAGCCGGTGCGTCCCTCGGTCGTCCGCTTGAGACCGACCCCGACACAGCCGCTGGAAACGATGGGGCTCCGAATCCGGCCCCTGATTCCGATGGGGAAACCGACGATTCCGTCGGCGATCCGGGGTGATGTGCTGGGTTTCGACCGGGCCCGAGTACACGCCATGGTCGACGAACGGCCCACATCCCGGATAGGAACGCGGGGGGTAGGAGATCGGAACGGGTCGCCTAGAGGCGGCAGAAGTATGAGATCTCAATGAGCATGGTTGATGGCGACCCGGTACGATCAAACACCGCCTTGAAAAAACCGTTTGTGCCCAGTTTCGGGGTCTGAAACGGCGTTCTACTCGTCACGTTCGGTCCGGTGTTCATTCTTATCCGAGCCGTTTTATCGACCTGACGCCAACTACGCGTGATGGCTCGCGTCACTGCGCTCTTTGTCGCGCCAGCGGGCGGTAACCCGATGAGGGCCATTGAGACCGTCGAGGCGGTCGCCGATCGCGGGCTACGCGGCGATCGCTATTTCAACGGATCGGGGTATTACAGTCCATTCGATGTCTGTCAAGTGACACTCATCGCCGAGGAAGCCATCGAGACGATCGACCGAGGATTCGATATCGATCTCTCGGCGGGACAACACCGCCGGAACATCGTTATCGAGGGGGTAGCCGTCGAGGAACTGCTTGAGCACCGATTTCGGATCGGCGAGGCGGAGTTCGTGGGCACCCGTCCTCGGCCACCATGTGCTCACCTCGAGGATCTCACCGCTGCCGACGGCGTTGCCCGAGCTCTCACTGACGGTCGGGGCGGAATTTGTGCCGATGTCACCGCCTCCGGTCGTATCGCGGTCGATGACTCAATCGAGATCGTCGAATCGCTGGATCGGACTGATGCGATCATAGACCGACTTCGCCGGAAACACGGCGACGATGCCGAGGACAACCAGCACGTGGGCGAGGAGTGATCGCCGTCAGGTGATTCGCCACTGTTCGTGGAGTTCGCCGAGTCGATCGCGGTCGTCGTCACGGGCGACCAGGTCGGCCATGTACTCCCGGTTGAGCCGATATCGCCGACGGCGGTCGCGGTCCACGAGCGACCGCTTGCGGAGTTCGTTGAGGAAGCTGCTGATCTGCTCTGTCGATGCCGGCACCAGATCCGCGAGCCGTTGGAGCCCGATCGGGCCGTCGGTCAACAATGCGGCGATGACCGCCCACGCGTGGTCATCGTTACACAGCGAATCCCGCCGTGCGGCGGCGATTCGGACGGCGACGACGTCCGCGTGGAGGAGGTGGACGAGTTCTTCGGCCCGTGTCGTTTTCGTGTCGGCATCGGAATCGATCGACGCTGTCGCAGAGACTTCGTCCGATGACGCCATCGTGTCCTCGGGGTCTTCTTCGGCGAGTAGCCGCGTCCCGCGTTTGCGGAGTCGTTCCATGTACGCGTCGATCTCCGGATCGTCCCCGTTGTCGGTTGTGCTCGCCTCGATTTCCCCCAATTGTACCTGCGCAGTGGGGTCGTTCTCGGATGGTTCTGGGATCCGTGTGATCGCCGACGCTGTGTCCGTTCCCGATTTGATCGCGGCCAGTCGGTCTTGAACCGCGGTGAGTTCGGATTCGAGGGCGGCGACCTCCTCTTCGAGGCGACGGATCGTCTCGTTTTTCGCCCGGAGTTGGCGCTCGTAGGCTTCCCCGTCCCCGTCCCCGTCGGTCGCCTCCCCATCGGAGAGGGCGGTCGCCAGTTTACGAGCCGCATTCGAGACGTCCCGGGCGGTTTCGAGTTCGCGCTCGAGCTCTGCGATCCGTTCGTCCTTCTGTTCCAGCTGTCGTTCGAGATCTTCGATCCGGTCGGCCCGCCGATCGGCGCTTTCGCTGATGGAATCGAGTTCCTCCATCAGGGAGCCGCTGACGGATTTCAGCTCCGGACGCTCGACGTCCTCGAGACCGGGTGTCGCCCCGGCGTCGAAGGTCTGTTTGCGGTTGAACTGGACTCGCTGGACGTCGACATCGGTCCAATCGGCCTGGACGAATGCCTCCCCATCGTTGAGGTCAGCGACTCGATTCCCGTACTCGCTGCCGACGATCCGACTGACCACCTTGGTGTCGTTCTCCCAGGTGAGCCGGTGCCAGACCAGCCAGTTGGCCTGGGTGATGAAGTCCTTCTTGACGTCGGCCGGCCGTTGGCTGATGCCAACGATTCCGAGGCCGTGTTTCCGGCCGCGTTTGCCGATCTTGATCAGCATGCGGCCCGTTTCACCCATCCCAGCGCCTTCGGGGATATACTCGTGTACCTCCTCGACGACCAGCAGGAACGGCTTTTTGAGTTTCTTTTCCTTCGCGAAGAGGTGCCGGGCCGTCTCGCGGATCAGCGCCTCCGCTTCGGACTCGTCGAGATATCCCGAGACGTCGAGGATGATCGGGACGTTCTCCTCCAAGGCGAGAGTGGCGATCTTCTCGGCGTGTTCGGCGCCGACCTGGATATCACATTCGGCGTCGGCACCGGCGTGGAGGAGTTCGTAGGATTCCTTCAGTCCGTAGTACTCCCCGTCCGTGTCGATGATACAGACCGGATAGCCGGCTTCGAGGAGTTGTTCGACGACGACGCTGACGGTGTTTGACTTCCCAGCGCCGCTCTTGCCGGTCGCGAAGCCCCGTCCGGTGAGGACGTCCACGACCGGTAGCGTCATCGTCTCTCCGGAGTCGACCAGCGTCCCCACTTCGATCCGTTCCTCGCTCATGTCACGATCCTCCGGGGTTCGGCGGCGATCTCACGACGTGACTCGGCTGGCGGTGCGGCCGATCGTCCCATACACGATGGCTCGAATACTGGCGGTATGAACGTTTCCCGGCGTCTGACGCTCTTTTCGCGGTGATCTGATGTTGAAGAATTGATCCATTCGGATGATCGATCAGTCGGTCGAAACGTTTATCATGTTAATTGTGGTCATGCGACATGGAACTGTCCATTTCGAACGTCTCGATCCACACACTGATGACGATTAGTTTATATACTAATATTTTATTCATTGATTAAATATCAATTATATTTGAAAATATTATTATCCACCCATAGCGACGGCTGGAATAGGTCCGACGATGACTGATACCGACAATAGCCTGATGGCGTACCTTGCAGCGAATCCTCGAATGATCGGTGTGCTGTTCACCCTGATGGTTCTCGTGATGGAGGCCGGAAACGTCGCTGCCCGGGGTGGCGGAACTATAAGCGGTCCCTGATCGTCGCGGGATCGATTTCACGACTCCAGGCGAGCTCGTCGTCGATTCTGACCGGAATCTCCTCCCGATTCAAAAACGATCGCAGTTCCTCAGCGGTAAGCGTGAACGTCTCTAGGCGCCCCGAGGAGAGGAAGTAAGTCTCGTTTTCCTGGAGGTAGGGGATGAACATGCTTCCGATCCCACGTTCTGATGTTGGGTAGGTTTGAATCTCGACGCTGAACTCCTCGCTGGTGGTTCCGTCGGTCAATCCCAACTCACAGAGATA
The DNA here is from genome assembly GCA_042219475.1 of Halobacteriales archaeon. Lineage (GTDB taxonomy): Archaea > Halobacteriota > Halobacteria > Halobacteriales > Hikarchaeaceae > Chewarchaeum. The sequence goes on along the minus strand of JBDGPX010000100.1, from coordinate 24,421 downwards.
TGGCGTCCCGCTTTCGGCTTGGGCGATCGTCAGGCTCCCGTCGCCGATCACGAGATACTGATAGCCGATCAGGCTCTGATCGCTCGCGATATCGAGAGCTGCCCGGATGGGGAATCCACGATTGAGCAGCCGCGCCATCGCCCGCCCGACACGGATCGCACCGCTGTTGATGATATCGCTGAGCGTGACCACGCCGCCGATCGACCCGGCCTCGATGAGCTGCTCGCCTTGATCATAGGAGCGACACGCATTGAGGAGGAACGCATCGGCGCCGACGGTGTCGAGCGATGTCGGACTGAGCGTCCCATCACGACACCTGAAACCGGCCGCGTCGCTGTGACCGATGTAGTGGAGGAAATCGATATCCGATTCGAGGATCGTCGCCAGTTCCGCCGTCGTCTGGTCTTGCTCGATGGTGACCTCGAACGGATAGTACTCTCGGGAGCCGTAAATGATGTCGACGACTTCCTGTTCCTCGCTCATCGCGGTCTCGTTACAAACGACCGTGATCGTGATTTCGTCGGTCGTTGGTGATCGGGTGAGCCGATTGAGATACGCCTCGCGGGTCGCCTTGCTGGCGCCGACTGGCGTCTCCTCGCCGATCCACGTCTGTTCGATCGAGTCGGTCGATTCCGGTTCGATCAAAGTCCGTTGTTCATCGTCCGTCGCCGCGGCAGTTGTGCCCCGTGTGAGTTCGTCCCGGAAGAACGCATCGATGGCCGTCGCCTCGAGCGCCGAAGGCGTAACGGTCTGCCCTGTCGGCGTCTTCACCACCGCGAGATCCTTGACGACGAACGGAAGCATCTCGATACTATCGGCGGTCGGCTGTACGTGTGATGTCAGCTTCCAGTCGGTGAGGTGTTCGCGGAGCTGTTCGAACGGGACATCGAGATACGCTTCGAGCTGGGCGGCGATCGGCTGATCGTACAGCGCTTGGAAATCGAGCCCGACCGTCGACTCGATGGCGGCTCGTTCATGGAGATCAACGGGATAGAGCCCTTCCGTCCGGGTCACACAATCAAGGAAAAACGTCTGTTTGAGGACCCGTTCGATCTCCCCTTCGATGCCCCGTTCGGTCTCGAGTGAATGGGTGAATCCCGAGTCCGTCCGGAGGGTCGCCGTCTCCGATGGGACGACCGTCGCCCCGAGATAGTACGCTAGCGGTGCGGCTGCGAAGACCGTGGCGTACCGACGCGGCACACCGATCTCGATACCCGTCTCCGGTGGGGTGAGGCCCGCCGGGATCGAACGTTCCTCGCCGATATCGACCAACGGCGGGTGGCCACGTAACGTCGGAAACGACCGCTCGGGGCTGTGGGTCTTTAGTGCCGATCCGAACGTCGAAACGGCAGCCATCATGTCCGCCGGATCGGTCGTCGTGGTCACCGTTCCGGCCGGGTGTTTGTGATGGGACCGGGCACCGATCGCGACCGTAGTGGTGCCATCGAACTCGATCGACAGCTGATGGGGATCGGCGTCGATCGTCATGCCGGCGGTGACATCAAGGTACAGCTTGATCGGAGCGGAGAGTTCGATGCTGTAAGCCGCCGACGGGAGCTGTTCGGCGCGTGAGTGTTCGATCTTCGTGACGACCGCGCCGGTTATATCGCGGACGTTGACCGGCGGGACGTCCGCGATCGTGATTGTTTTAGTCGTGATTTCCACTGCCGTGTCGACCGGGAATCGGAACCGATCGGTCGGGACTGCCCTCGGCTCGACCGTCTGATCGGTCTCCAACCGATATCGGCGGCGGTCGATCGGATCGATCAGTAGTAGTCCATCGGTGTCGTCCCGGGGTTCGATGGCGATTTCGCTCCCTTGGTTTCCCGTCACCGACCACTCATTTCCATCCCCAGCTACCGTCATCCGCCCCAATAATGACCGTAGCGCCGTAAAATTCTTTCGTGGGCTGATGCGTGGAAGTAATGTCCGCTGTCTCCCGGTCCGACTGTGTGGTGACTCCGGCCGTCTCAGTCGTGCTGTCGGTACCGGACCGTCATGACGGGTACGTTTGCTCGACGGACGACTCGCTCGGTCGTGCTCCCGAAGATGGTGTCAAGCCCGCGACGGCCATAGGTTCCCATGACGATGCAGTCGATGTCGTTGTCATCGGCATACTCGAGTATCTGCCGATAGGGTGTCCCATCGATGACGGCTCGCGTGACATCGATGCCGCGCTGTTCGGCCTCCGCGGCGATTTCGTTGGTGAGCTTCTCGCCGTCCTCTTCGAGTCGCGCGAGTAGTGTGCTAACATCCGAGTCGAAGTCCGTATCGTCACCCGTCGCGGCCCAGGCGACAGCGTTCTGATCGATCGCATACAGCGCATGGATGGTCGCATCACAGAGCTCGGCCAGTTCGAACGCCTCCTTGATCGCCCGATCGGCGGCCTCGCTCCCATCAGTCGACACCAGAATATGATCGTACATCGACTGCTTGTGTAACCGCTGGCGATTAAGCTATTGGGACTTCCGCCCCGGATTGCAGTTTTCAGTCGTCCGGTGGCGACAGTTGGTCCTCCTCCGAACGGTCCTTTTTGATTGTCCCCCCCTACGAAAGGGGCAGTATGACCGATCGATCCCCGATCCCCGATTCGGTCCATCAGGATATCGCCGCACTCGTTATCGAGGCTGCCTACCAGGATGTAACGTTTTACCCGGACCAGGCGTCGTTCTCCCGGGAGGTCATCACCCGTACGCGGCAGGCAGCGATCGATCGCTATCCTGACGTGCCGACTAACGCCGAACGGGTCCGTCGGACCGTTCTTGAGGAATTCGAGTGGCTGGACACCGACCGAGCTGTAGCTGTCGTCGAACGGATTGATCGGACGGGGCTGTATGGTGAGCGGGATTTGGACCTCAAGCCCTTCATCGAGGCGTTTTTCTTGCTCTATGCGATCGCGACGGTCGATTTCATCGATGGGTGATCGATTCGTTCATCGATGATCGTTCCCGTTAGCGCCACTCCAGAGCTGAGACGAAGGCGGAACCGTCCAGTTCCGGGGGCGTTCGAGTACCGGCGGTATCTGATCCTCGCCGACGGCCGTCAACGACGATCCGTCGGTGCGTGAACCCAACTAGGAGTGGATGAGTTCGGCCGACAGCGTTCCACCTGAAACACAGCGCACGCTCGGCTGACTGGCGTCCGACACGTGTCAGTCGTTGTTGTATCGATCGCTGGTCCGTCGATATCCCGTCTCTCAGAGATGAGAGACGATCAGCCCGACCGCCACCGTGAGCATGGTGGTGCCGTTGAGGATCACCGATTGGCGGTGATAGCGTTCGAAGGCCTCCTCGCCTGCGGCATCCATCTTCGGGATCAACACCCACCGGGCGTAAGCATTCAGGCCGATCCCGAGCGCCGTTACTACAAGCAAGCCGGCGGTCATCGGATCGAATCCGGTACTGATCCCGACGCCGCCGGCAGCGATCAGGGTGATTCCACCGAGTGCCATCCCGAACACATAGTACCGCGGGAAGATCGCGTTGACGACCCGACCGGCCCGATCGGATTCAAGGACGGCAAACGTCTGTGGGGCGCCGATAAACGAGAAGAACACGATGCTCCCGAGCCAGATCCCGAGTGCGGCATCGACGATGATATCTGCAACGACGGTCGCAAGGGCCATAGACGCAAATACTCCCGCAAGCGGCTAAGTGTCCTCGGTCACGACCCAGGGAGCGTAACCCGTTTGGCCGTCCACCAGCTACACCGCGGTAGTGTCGCCGCCATCAGATCGTTCGGATGACGACGCCGCCGATGCGTCCCCCGCCGTTGCCGCCGATTCGTCCCCGGCTCTCCCCGAGGGGATCACGTTCGAGGATGTCCTCGATGCGCTTGAGGCGACCGACCGCCCGCTGATCTCGGCGACGCGGCTCGCCCAAGTTCTGGATACCTCCCAGGCGGCCGCCAGCGAGGCCCTCGAAGCGCTGTCGGATGCCGGGCGGTTCGAACGGGTGGATGTCTCGAACGATCCTGTTGTCTGGTATCCGACCGACTGGGGGGCGCTCATCGATCGTGAACGGATCGTCCTCTTCCCCCAGCGTCGCGAGATCGTCGTCGATCAACCCAGCCAGTTCACCCGCGCCCAGCTCTCCCAGTTCGCCCACCTGTTGGACACGACCCGATCGGGTGGATATCTCTATGAGATCCGCCAGGAGGACATCTGGCAGGCGCCCTACGACGACTTCGAGGCGTTGCTTTCGACCGTCCGGGCAGTCCTTCCCGAGCGCTCGACCCACCTCGAGGAATGGCTCCGCGATCAGTGGGGGCGGGCACACCGGTTTACCCTGCGAACCCACGAGGACGGCTACGTCGTCCTGGAAGCGGCTTCCGAGAGTCTCATGGGCAACGTCGCCCGCCAGAAGCTCGATGCGGGCCAGCTCCGAGCGACGATTTCCGAGACCGAAAGCTGGGTCGCCGAGGAGGCCATCGCCGAGGTCAAACGGATCCTCTATGAGGCCGGCTACCCCGTCCAAGATCACCGGGATCTCGACACCGGCGAGCCGATCGACGCCGAGCTCACCCTTCAATTGCGAGACTATCAGCGCAGTTGGATCGATCGATTCCTTGAGGCCGGATCGGGCGTGTTCGTCGGCCCACCGGGCAGCGGCAAGACGATCGCCGCCCTTGGCGCCCTTGAGGCGATCGGCGGCGAGACGCTCATCCTGGTGCCGAGTCGGGAACTCGCTACCCAGTGGCGCGACCAGCTCCTCGAACACACGACGATCGATCCCGCCGATATCGGCGAATACCACGGTGGACAAAAGGCCGTGCGACCGGTGACGATCGCGACCTACCAGACCGCCGGCATGGACCGGCACCGCCAGCTGTTCGACCAACGCGAATGGGGATTGATCATCTACGACGAAGTCCATCACGTCCCGTCAGCCGTCTTTCGGCGGAGTACGGAACTGCAGACGAAAGCCCGGCTGGGACTGTCGGCGACACCGATCCGGGAGGACGACAAGGAAGAAGACATCTTCACCCTGATCGGACCACCGATCGGCACCGACTGGGATGCACTCTTCGAAGCCGGATTCGTCATGGAACCAGAAGTGGAGATCCGGTATGTCGACTGGAGTAGCGAGACGGCCCGCAACGAGTACGTCAGCGCCGACGGCCACGAGCGCCGCCAGCTCGCGGCGACGAACCCAGCGAAACTCGATGAAACCCGCCGACTGCTTGAGGATCATGCTGGCATGAAGACGCTGGTGTTCGTCGATTATCTCGATCAAGGTGAGCGTTTTGCCGACGCGCTCGACATCCCGTTTATCAGCGGCGAGATGCGCCACAGCCGCCGCGAACGGTTGCTCGCACAGTTTCGGGAAGGAACCATCCGAACGCTGATCATCTCCCGGGTCGGCGACGAGGGTATCGACCTCCCCGATGCCGACATGGCCATCGTGGCCTCCGGACTGGGCGGTTCGCGACGGCAGGGTGCCCAGCGTGCCGGCCGGACGATGCGCCCCGCCAGCCACGCGAAACTGTACGTCCTCGCGACCCGTGGCACCACCGACGAGGAGTTCGCCCGCCGGCAGATGCAACACCTCTCGGGCAAGGGAATTCGAGTCCGAGAATCGGCTGCCGACGGCGACCTATCCGACGATCGCTGAGGTCCGCCGTTTTCGATGAATGATTTTCAATACATCTCATATTAGCCACAATTTTCGATATTTTTTCGAGAAATCAGCACAGGAATCGACAGCATTCAGGGAATAATTAAAGTTATCCGCATCCCAACGGGTTAATGTAAAACAGCTAACTGGTTGACGACCCGTATCAACCTGTTTTACCTCCTAGCTACCATGAGCGAAACTGACGATCAACACGGCCGTGTGACCGAACGGACCCGGAGTACTGCGACGGACGAGGAGGAGACTACCGACACCGAACCAGCCGATGAGACGGTCTGTTCGAGCTGTGGGGGACCCCTTGCTCGCGACGCGGCCCGCGGAGAAATCGTCTGTGAGGACTGTGGCCTCGTTGTCGAGGAAAACGAGATCGACCGTGGTCCCGAGTGGCGGGCGTTCGATCACGAGTCCCGCGAGCGCAAGAGCCGCGTCGGCGCCCCGACAACCAAGATGATGCACGACGACGGGCTCTCGACGGACATCAGCTGGCAGGACAAGGACGCCTACGGCAACGCGTTGAGCGCCCGCAAAAAGCGTAAGATGAAGCGTCTGCGCACCTGGAACGAACGGTTCCGCGCCCGCGACGCGCGTGATCGAAACCTCAAGCAGGCGCTCGGCGAGATCGACCGGATGGCTTCCTCGCTCGGACTACCGGATACTGTCCGGGAGACGTCCGGAGTCATCTATCGACGGGCACTCGATGAAGACCTGCTGCCCGGTCGCTCGATCGAGGGTGTCGCGACGGCTAGCCTGTACGCCGCTGCCCGACAAGCGGCCGTCCCGCGAACGCTCGATGAGTTCAACGCTGTCAGCCGGATCGAAAAGAAGGAACTCCAGCGCACCTATCGGTATATCGTCCGCGAGCTCAGCTTGGAGATCGAACCCGCCGATCCGCTCAACTACGTCAGCCGATTTGCCTCCGAATTGGACATCTCCTCGGAGGCAGAACAACGCGCACGGGAACTGCTCGACTCGGCCAAACGCGAGAACATCCATAGCGGCAAGAGCCCGGTCGGCCTCGCCGCCGCGGCTCTCTATGCCGGCCCGAAGCTTGCGAACGAACCCGTCACCCAACAGCAAGTGAGCGAGGTCGCCGACGTGAGCGAGGTCACGATCCGGGATCGGTACAAAGAGCTCCTTGAGGCTGCCGAGAGCACCGGCATGGTCGTCGCCTGAGCTCGGTCGATCGCCAACTCCACGCGCCGCTTTTTCCCCTTCTGTATTCCGTTCGTACTCCTGCGATGTAGCCTGGCGACTCGGATGACTGTCACCGACCGTATTTGCACTCCTTGAATTCTACAGGCATTCCTCCGTTTATCGACTGAGCCGGTCGACGACATCCTCGAGACCGATCGCGTCGTCACCGGTCGGATCGCTCCGATCGACATGGATGTACTCCATGCCGGTCCGGTTTGCGAACGTCCGGTCGCTCTCGGCGTTGCCGACGTAGACGTACCTCGACGCGGATTGATCGGTTGCCGCGATCAGCTCTCGGTAGAAATGTGGCTCCGGCTTGAGCCGGTTCAGATCCTGGAGGTCGGCTCCACGGCCGATCAGTATGGTAAACAGATCCTCGAGATCATAGACATCGACGAACCGCTCGACGACGGTCTCCGGAGAGTTACTGATGATTCCGAACGGGCCATCGAGCGTGTAGAGGTGGTCGATGTCATCGAACGGTTCGAGTTCGCCCGATTCGATCGCCGCAACCTTCGTCTCGGTGTAGTGTCGATTGCGGACCTTCCAGAGACGTTCGGCTGCTATCCCGAACTGGGCGGCCGTCCGTTCGATCTTCGCGACATCGGCCGGCCAGAGCCGGTCCTTGTTTCCCTCGGTGACGGGCAGGTCTAATTCTTCGAGCGTCGCCGAGAGCGCTCGATCGAGCCAACTGAGGTCTTGCTCGGAGTTGAGCAGGACGCCATCGAGATCGAAGGCGACGAACCGGTCCGACTGATCCGCCGTCGTCACGACCGTCCCTCCATCGCCGTACGCGCTGTTTCGGTTGACAGCACTCCGCTATCGCCCCACGATGACGGTGGCCGTTGATCAGCCTGGCCATGTACCGATGGCCGCGATTCGATCACATCGGTATTCGTGGGCACATATCGGGCTCGCGATACGACGTATCCATCGGCGTCGCTTTCAGTTGAGCCTATCATCGCCGTATCCTTCCTTCGCCGCCGGCCGCAGATAAACACCCTGTAGCTGTCCGGGGATTGTCTCCCGATCGACTCGTGAGTTCTAAAACATACGGCGTGGTTCAGAACTATCCGATCGGTGGATTTCACTCAGTCGACCGTGCTGATCCGGTTCGACTACCACACGCCAATTCTCCCTTTATCTACTGATTTTTTGATCTGCTACGGGGATTGTTCACGACCGATACAACCCGATGGCTCGAAAGGCCTTTATGTTAGTATATTATCATTTCACTCCAGATGGAGTTTACCTGTCCGCGGTGTTCCTCGATGATCTCTATGGAGAATGGGGTGGCGGTGTGCTCGGATTGTGGGTACGCTCCCCTCCACGGTGCCGACTGATATGAGAGGGACGGATACATTTCGAACCATTCATTCGGAACCTGACGCCGAGCCCGATCGATAGGGATTCGCGTGTTTTTCGGTTCGTGATATTGGGTGCTATACCGGTCACTATCCGAGCGTGCCGGCGCCCGGATTACAGTAGCTGCAGGAGACCGGCCACGGCTTTCGTGGGAGGGGGTCAATGACGGTCAATGACGATCAATGACGATCATGTTCTACGGTCTAGCGCTGGGTGACGCCGTTTTTGACCGAGCCTTACGCTTCAAGTCGGACCAGCCCGACCCGATCCTCGGAGCCGGCCACCCAGTAAATCCGGACGACAGCCCCCGGTTCCGCCCGGACGATGCCGCTATCGCCTTCGGTGAGGCGTCCGGACCAGGCGGGATCGACCTCCGTGCCACTCACGGTCACGACGAGCGCGTCGGTCTCGACCGTTTCTCCGCCCTCAAGCGTGATTTTTACGTGCGTCGTATTCACTCGGTCGATCGACCACTCCGTTTCCGGAACATCGCCGGGTTGCTCGTAAGGGCCGCTGCCCGCGGCGAGGACGACCACGACGACGGCGATGAGCAAAAACAGCAGTAATGCACCGCCGAAGATGTTCAACAGCCGATCGCCGTCCTCACCCCCGTCGTCACTCATCGTCCTGTGGTCGCCGTCTCGGATCTCGCCGGAGGTATATCTGTGGATTTCCGGAACCCAATCGTCGCTCCCTCGGTGATTTGCCTAATCACCCGCCGATATTTCGGACGAGTGGGTAGTTCAAATCCGGTCGTGTTGCTCCCGGAAGTGCCGGGTGACCGCCCCCGGCGTGGTGATCCAGACGTCTGAGTGGCCGAGCATATACTGGATGAGCTCCTCGAGCATCTGCATCCGGTGTGGTCGACCGATGATCTGTGGATGCATCGCCAGATTCAACAGCAATCCACGCTCGTAACAGGCCTCGAACTCGGTCGACCAGATATCATAGACCGTCGACGGACTGCTCATCCCGCTCTGGTAGCTGACCTCCGGTCCCATATTGAAGTTGAAGAACGGCGCGTCGTCGGTGCTCCAGTGAAACGGGAGTTCGACTAGCGGACCGGCGTCGGTTTCGACGATGTACGGGATGTCGTTACCCATCATGGAGGATTCGTACTCAAAACCCATCTCGACCATCCGTCGCAGAGTCCGATCGGAGAGGTCACCCGCGGGCGATCGGTACCCGACCGGCGTTTCACCGATGAGATCCTCGAAGACAGCGTTCGCCCGCTCGAAGTCCGCCTGCTCCTCGGCGTCGGTCATTGTCGTCGGGTTCGTGTGGGCGTAGCTGTGGTGGGCGATCTCGTGACCGTCGTCGGCGATCGCCCGGACCATTTGGGGGTTCTCTTCGGCGATCTTCCCGGGGATGAAAAACCCGGCCGGCAGGTCATACTTCCCGAGTAGATCGAGGATCCGCGGGACCGCGACGTCGGTCCCGTACTCGCCCATCGACATCACCGGCGGTTTATCGAACCCATCGAGCCCGCGCTCGACACGGCCGCGCCACATCTGTTTGCCGTCGACATCGAAGGTGAGCAACACCGCACAGTTGGCGTCGTCTTTCCATTGCATACACCCGCGGGGTGGTCCGCCGGGCGTATATATTCCGTCGATGGTGCTCCCGTCGGTCTGTGCTCTACCGGTTTTCGAGCTCCCAGCCGATGAACGGCTCCTCGAAGTCGAGATCGAGTGCTCGGCCCATCCGGTCGATCGCGAGATAATACCCGGCGAGTTGGGTTACGCCGATGAGTGTCCCGTGGTCTCGGTGATCGAGGAACGCTTCGTGGAGCGCATCGTCGACCGTTCCCTCGACGAATGCGGCCGTATACTCGATGAGGCTACGGTCGGATGCGTCGAACGCTGCCGGTTCCCAGTCGGCGATCGCGAGCAGTTCCTCCTCGGGGACGCCCACCGTGAGGGCCGTCCGGACGTGTTGGTGCCATTCGTAGGCGTTGTCGAGCGTTCGTCCGACCGTCAGGATCACCAGCTCCCGCTCGCGCGGCGTCAGGCCGGCATCCTGCCAGACTGCGGCGCCGAATCGCCGGTAGGCATCCAGAATCGGTGGGTTGTGTGCCAACGCTCGGTGGGTGTTCCGCGGGGTTGTGAACTCGTCCCATCCCTCTTCATCGCCGTCGTCGGTCGTACGAAGATGTGGATTCTCCGGATGCAGTAGATCACGGTACTCCGCGGGAACATCTTCCGGATCGAGATACGGGACCCGTGCCATTGGCGGGGGCTAACCGGAGTCACGGGCATAACTCTACCTTTCCTTTGAGTATTCTCCAACACCCCGTCTTCGGCCAATCATCCCATAATCAGTCGGTGACCGCTTATTCAGCTGCGCGGTCCCAGAATTCGATGAAGTTCCGTCCGAAAACCCGCTTGATCTCGGCCTCGCTATAGCCCCGCCGTTCGAACTCCTCGCGGAGCTTCCAGAGGTCGGTGTAGCGGTTGATCGGACCGAATCCCTGGGCGACTTTGGGGTTGTGCTCCGGATCCCAGTCCCGACCGTCGAGATACGCGCTTTGTAGCCGCTCTTGGAGGCGTTCGGGCACGGTTGTGGGGGCCATGGTCACCCAGTCGGAGGCCAATCCGATCCGATCGAGTTCCACTATCGAGCGGGCGTGTTCAAGCTGTTCGAAGAACACGTCGACGACCTCCGATTCCCGGCCCGACGCCACGAACGAGGCGATCATCACCAATCCCAGGTAGCCGTCGTTGGCGGCGAGGGCTTCGAGGACGGCATCGGATTTGACCCGGGCGTGGGGCGCAACGGCATCACAGCCCGAGTGGGAGATCGCGACCGGCCGTTGGGAAACCTCGATTGCATCGAGCGTGGTCCGTTCGCCACAGTGTGAGAGATCGACGACGAATCCCAGTTCATTCATCCGCTCGACGGCCTCGACACCGAGTTTCGTCAGCCCGCCATCGCCGCGTTCAGTACAGCCGGCGCCCAGCAGGTTTTGGGTGTTGTAGGTAAGCTGGCCGATGCGGACGCCCTGGTTGTAGAGCCGTTCGATCGCGTCGATTTCGTCGTCGATGAGCGCGCCGAGGTTTTGTGTATTCAACACCATGGCCACGTCGCCGTCGTCGATCACCGACTGCACTTCCGCCGGTGTCGTGACGGTATGGAGCCACTCGAGGATCGACTCCCGGGCCTGCCAGCGGGGCAGGCTCCGGGCATCGACAGTCGGGCTGAAGACGTTCACTTCGGCCTGTCGATAGACATCCCGAAACTCCGCCCGGTAGTCGGGATCGTCGCGGAGCTGTCGAACCTGCTCGTCCTTCATCAATTCGAGGGTCGTGTACGGGTCCTTTCCGTCGTCTAAGGCCGTGTGCATCACCGATTCGATCCGATCAGTTCGGTACAGCATCATCGGTACGCCGTTGACGTTGTAGTCGAATCGCGGCGATTGCGGTGTCATAGACGCACGGATCAGGGCCAGGACCAAAACCTCCGGGTTAGGATCGACCGTACTGATACTGTTTCTACAGTCTACAGAAATTCGAGGCGAGTGCCTCGGGACTTGACCCCGAGGCAGTTCACGGGCACGATCGGATCGATCGTCGCCGCTCCGGTGGACGTTTGTCCGTCGATGCCGATCCCCCTGATATGGCTGACGATGATCTCGAGGAGTATCTCGATCCCGAGCTCGATCCGACGAGCCAGCAGACAAGTGATCTGCCCGGACCGGTAACGCTCCCCCGGGTGGTCGTTGGCCTCCACCTCGTGACGGCCGCCATCCTAGTGCCGTTTGCCTGGCAAGCTTACCAGGTAAACGATATGGGTCAAGTCGCCTCGCTCGGATTGTTGATCGGCCTATTGGTCGTCGCCGGCGTGGTTGCCGGCCGTATCGCCGAACGCCGCTTCGGTGCGTGAACGGCCGGTAATCGCAGGGGGAGTTATGGGGACTGCCCCGTTTTGCTTGGACGAACCCGTATGAGCATCGATCCTGCATTGACGGCCGATGTCGTCGAGGAGGCGATGGCCGAGCGACGCGACGAGTGGCTGGGGATCGTCAGCGATCTGATCAGCATCCCTGCGGAGAACCCGCCCGGTGACACGACCGACATCGCGGCCCACTTCGAGGACTTTCTGACCGAGCGGGGGATCCCCTACGAGCGGATCGCGCCGAAGGCGGAGATGCCCAATATCGTCGCCCAGTTCGAGGGTGAGCGTGGCGACCCCGACGATGGCCGACATCTGGTGTTCAACGGTCATTTCGATACCTTCCCGACCCGCGAAGTCGATCGGTGGGATCGGGATCCGTTTTCGGGAGCGGTCGCCGACGGCAAGATCCACGGGCGGGGGGCAAGCGATATGTACGGCGGCCTTACCGCGAGTATCGCGGCGGTTTGCTATCTCTTCGAACACCGTGACGCGTTCGAGGGACGGGTGACGCTGACGGTCGTCAGCGACGAGGAGTCGGGGGCGCGGTGGGGCACGAAACATATCGTCGAAAACTACCCCGAATACCGCGGCGATGCCGTTATCAGCGGGGAGCCGTCGTCGAACGGTATCATCCGTTTCGGTGAACGGGGGCGGGCGTGGATCGCCATCTCCGTTCGCGGTGATAGTGCCCATACCTGTTCGGTTCCGCGCGGGTTGAGCGCTGTCGACGTCCTCTTAGATATCCTTCGGGAGGTCCGTGACCTGGAGGGTGATTCCGATCTCGTCTCAGTTCCCGAGGATATGCGCGAGGTCATCCTCGGTGCCCGTCCACAGATGGACGCCGCCTACGGCGAGGGGGCGACCGATCGGATCCTCAAGCTCCGGGTCAACGTCGGCACGATCGAGGGCGGGGAGAAGATCAACCTCGTTGCCGAGAACGCCCAGGCGGAGGTCGATATCCGGCTCCCGATCGGGACGAATACCGACGACGCCGTTGAGGCCGTCGAGTCGATCGCGGCAGCGCATCCCGGCGAGATCGAGGTCGCCGGTGCGCCAAGCGTTACGAATCCGTATAAGGATCCAACGGCCTCCGATCACCGTCACCCGATTTTCCGGCACCTCCGAGCGGCCGCTGGCCAGGTCCGCGAGGAACCGCCGGCCCTCTCGTGTGCGCTCGCCGGTACCGACTGTGCCTACTACCGCGAGGCCGGTGTTCCCTGTGCGGTGTATGGTCCGAGTCCGCACAACCTCGGCTCGCAAAACGAGTTCATCTACGTCGATGAGTTCTTGGAGGTCGTCAAGGCCCAGGCGATGGCGGCCGCCCAGTACATGGCTGGAGCCGACACTATCGCCGGGTCGTAATCGCTGTCCGATCGCGGATGCATTCGGTTCGACCGCCCACCGGATGAGCAGTGCCGATCCCATCGAAGTTTTGGTCCTCGCCTTGGTGATCCGGCATATGGCCGACGTCATCCATCGACTGACCGCTGCCGGTATCGCCCGACGGATCAGGGACGGCGATCTCACCCCGACCGAAGTCGTCGAGGCGCATCTCGATCGGATCGCCGCTCGCAACGACCGGACGAACGCGTTCGTGACGGTTACCGATGAGCTCGCCAGGGAACAGGCCAGAGAAGCCGAACGGGCGATCGAGGCCGGCGAGACGCTGGGACCACTCCATGGCGTCCCGGTCGCGATCAAGGACCTCGATGACGTCGAGGGGGTCCGAACGACCTCCGGGTCGTTGCTGTACGAGGACCACGTCGCCGACAGCGATTCGCCGTTTGTTACCCGGTTGAAGAAAGCCGGCGCGGTCATCGTCGGGAAGACGAACACGCCCGAGTTCGGGCTGGGAACCACGACGGAGAACCGTGTCGCCGGTAAGACCGGCACGCCGTTCGATCCCGACCGAGTCTCGGGGGGATCCTCCGGCGGGGCGGCCGCGGCGCTCGGCGATTCCCTGGTCCCGATCGCTCAGGGATCCGATGCCGGGGGCTCGATTCGCATCCCAGCGAGCCTCTGTGGGGTCTATGGCCTCAAACCGACCTACGGGCTCGTCCCGAACGTCGGGCGCCCGAACGCCTTTGCGAGCCATACCCCGTTCTCCCATCAGGGTCCAATGTCCCGTACCGTCGAAGACGCCGCATTGATGCTGGAGGTGATGGCCGGTCCGCATCCTCGCGATCCGTTCTCCATCCCGGCCCAAGATGCGTATCTGCCGGCGACCGACCGGCCGATCGATGACATGTCGATCGCCTACAGCCCCGACATGGGGATCTATCCCGTCGATCCGACGGTCCGTGACGTCCTCGATGACGCCATCGATGCGTTCGCCGATGCCGGTGCGACCGTCGACGAAGTCGATCCCGATCTGGGCCACGACCAGGACGATGTGATGGACGCTTACTACACGTTCGCGACCGTTCGCTGGCAGTCGCTCTTCGATAATCTCGAAGCGGACGGTTTCGACCCCCGCGGGTCGGACCGGGACCGGTTGCGACCCTATCTCGTCGATCTCATCATGGATGCCGAGCCGCCGACCACACGGGAATACAAACAGGCCGATGTCGTTCGAACCGACGTCCTCGACGGCCTGCAGGACCTCTTTGCGGAGTACGATCTCCTCGTGACGGCGACCTCGGCGGTGACCGCGTTCCCGCATGGCGAGGAACCCAGTTCGGTCGACGGAACCAGCATTGAACCGCTCCGTGGGTGGGTGCTCACCCAGCCGTTCAACTTCACCGGCCATCCGGCCGCGTCGATCCCCGCCGGATTGGGTGACGATCTTCCGGTCGGCATGCAGGTCATCGGCCACCGCCACGCCGACGATGACGTCATTGCGGCGAGTGCCGCCTTCGAACGACAGCGGCCCTGGCACGACACCTACCCCGAGTGAGGATCCCCGGCGTCGATCAATGCACCACGGGGCTTATTGATGTTCCTCGCCGTGGCCGATAGCGGGTATGCACGACACACTTTCGCTCGATGATTATCATGCGCTGACGGTCCCGAAGACTGTGCGTCTCTCCCCCGATGGCGATCGAGCCGCCATCATCGCCCGTGAATCGGTGCCGGATGCCGATGAACACCGGTCCACGTTGCTCGTCGTCCCGACCGACGGTGAGACCGAACCACACCGCCTGACGCGGGCGTCCGAGGCATCCGATCCGAGATGGAATCCTGATGGCACCCGGCTGGCATTTAGGGCCGCTCGCAGGACCGATACAGCGCTGACGGCCGGACCGTCGCCGGCCGTGGACGATGACGAGTCAGGTTCGGAAGACTCGATCGAGGACACCGACACCGAACCTGACCCGGAGTCCCAAGTATGGATGTTCGATCTCGCCCGCGGCGGCGACGCCCGCCAGCTCACCGACTTCGAGGAGGGCGTTCGGGACTTCGACTGGGGGCCCGACGGCGAGCGACTCGTCGTCTCCGCTCGGGATCCGACGCCCGAGCAGCGATCCTACCTTGAGGGCATCCGCGATGACGACGATCCCTACGAAGTGACTCGTCTCCAGCACAAACAGGACGGGGACGGCTTTCTCGACGACGTGGTGACGTATCTCTTCGTCATTCGTGCCGACGCCGAGGGCGCCTCTCGAACGGACGCATCCCGCCTCGACGACGCCTACGGCCGGGGAGCGTTCGAGCCATCCCGTGGACTCTCCCCGGCGTGGGGGCCCGGGAATCGGATCGCGTATGCCGCTTACTACGGCGAACAGCCCGATCGGACCTACGCGCTCGATGTCCACACCATCACACCGGATGGATTGGACCGACGGACGCTCACGGCCGGGGACGTCACCGCGACGGGACTTCGGTGGTCACCCGACGGTCGACATCTCGCCTATGTGGCCGCCCACCCGACGAACTTCCACCGCCCCACCGAGATCCACGTCGCCGACCCCGACGCGGGGGTGACGTGGACCGTTTCCGCTTCCCTCGATCGCACGGTCGGACGGGGCGGGACCGCCGAGTGGATCGACGAGACGACACTCCTCGCTCCGGTCGGCGACGAGGGACGCACCCGACTTGTCCGTCTCGACGCGACGGAGGACGCTCCCGAACGGGTGTTCGATGCCCAGGGGACCGGTCGCACCGTCACGGCCTTCGATGCGACCCTCGATACCACGGCCGTCGTGTTTAGCGATCCGACGGCGGGCCAGGACGTCTTCGCGATCGCGACCGATGCCATCGGGAATCCCACCGATCCGGTCCGCCTCACGTCGCTGAACACCGCCCTCCTCGATGGGATAGCGCTCCCGACCTGTACCCGCGTTCACTTCGAGAACCCGGACGGTGAGACGATCGAGGGGCTGGTCTATCTCCCACCCGACTTCGAGCCCGACATTTCGGACCCGCTCCCACTGATCTGTCATATCCATGGAGGGCCGATCGCCTACGATGCCCCGCGATTTCAGTTCGAGTACGGCTACTGGACCGGCCACGGCTACGCCGTCCTCAATGTCAACTATCGGGGGTCCTCGTCCTATGGACAGGCGTTCTCCGAATGCATCCGCGGCGAATGGGGGCCGCGTGAGGCCGCTGACATCCTCGCCGGCGTCGATCACGTCATCGATCGGGGCTGGGCCGATCCGGACCGGCTGTTCGTCTCCGGATTTTCCCAGGGTGGGATCAACACCCTGTATGTCCTCACCCGCGATGATCGCTTCGCGGCGGCGGCCCCCGAACACGGGATCTATGACTTCTACAGCAATTTCGGCACGGCTGACATGCATCAGTGGTACGTCAACGACGTCGGGGTTCCCTGGGAGAACGAGGCGGCCTATCGAGCCATGTCGAGTATCCGGGACATCGATCAGGTCGAGACACCGATGGTGATCACGGCTGGCGAAAACGATTGGCGTTGCCCTCCATCCCAGGCCGAACAGCTGTACATCAGCGCCAAACGGGCGGGGATCGACTCGAAGCTCGTCGTCTATCAGGACGAACACCACAACATCTCCCGGCCAGGCCGACAGATCCACCGCCTCGAGACGCTTACTGGGTGGTTCCAGCGCCACGATCCGGCCACCGAATCGCCGGATTCGACGACCTGAGAACGCCTGGCTCCGAGTCGATTAATAGCTTCTCTCTGAAAACGGCTAGTTCAGCCGCTAGCGGAGCTCTATATAACAAACCCTAATATTTTCTCACCACCGTGTTAATATATGGCCGTCGTCAGCGTCTCGATGCCCGAAGAATTGCTCGCCCGAATCGATCAGTTCGTCGATGATCACGGCTATACGGGCCGGAGTGAGGTCATCCGGGAGGCCAGTCGGAACCTCCTTGATGAGTTCGACGATCAACGTCTTGAAGACCGCCAGCTTATGGGCGTCGTGACGGTCCTGTTCGATTACGAAACCTCGAACGTCGAAGAGCGGATCATGCATCTCCGTCACGAACACGAGGACATGGTCGTCTCGAATTTCCATAGTCACGTCGGCGATCATTACTGTACGGAGCTGTTCGTCCTCGACGGCAAACTCGATGACATCTCGACGTTCGTCGGAAAGATCCGGGCGACGAAGGACACGCTTACGGTCGATTACTCGGTCATCCCGGTCGATGACATCGGGACCATCACTTCCTGAGATCGTGCGGCGATCGACCGGGCTTTATACTGAGGGCATCCAAGGACGAGCACGATGGTCGTGCCGGTCTCCCGGACGGAGTTTCCGACCATCGCCGCCAGCATCTCGATTTCGATCGGCGCGGCTGCCGTCGTACTCGCGATCGTGTTGACCGTGGCGCCCCTGCCCGCTCTTGTTGGAGTCCCGATCCCGGCGAGCTATCGGTATATATTGGTGCTCCTCGCCGCGGTCGGCGGCACCGTCCATCTGTTCGCGGGATGGTGGGCCTGGCGACGAGAGGATCTCTTTAAGACGATGTTCACGACGATGATCGGGATGATCCTCCTTCAGGTCTCGGTCCCCTTCGACATCGCGGTGTTGGTCCTCTTGGGGCTCAGCCGTGAGGAGTTTGCGGCGATCACCGATGCCGATCAGCCTGACTAACTGTCGGTATCGACCGACGGTGCTGCGGTCGTGAGGTATCGTACGAGGCCGGCGCTTGAAGTCATCTCGACGATCCCGAAGACGATCGCCGGGAGGGCAGCGACTGTCGGCAATCCGGCCGCAACGATCAACGCCGCAGCAACCGCGAAATCGCGCATCCCGACCGACAGCATCGTAGCGATCCGGTCGCTACGGGAGCCATTCCGAGCGAGCGTCCAGCCGACCGCGTACCCGGTCACGTTCACCACGCCGGCACCGATCCCCACGCTGAGTAGTTGCCAGCCGCCGGCCCGCAGAACGTCCGCGTTGGCAGCCGTCACCGCACCGATAATAAGGACCACCATGACGGCCGAAATCGACGGGTAATACCCCTCATACTGGCCGATTCGCTCGGGCCACCGGGTCCGAGCACCGATCGCGACACCCATTGGGCCTACCACGGCGACCGCGAGCTGTTCGACGATCCGATCGGTCGCGATTTCGATCCCGCCGCCGAGGGCCACCACGGCCGCGGGCGTAAACCCGACGCTCCCGAATCCGATGAGTACGAGCGCCACGGTCGCGAGAGCGGTTTTACCGCCCGCCAGTTCGGTCATCACCGGCGTTACGAGTTCTGGCGTCACCGCCGCCAAGATCACGAATCCGACCGTCAACGTCGCTGAGAGCCCGAGCAATCGTGCCACGCCGAAGGCGACGACGGGCATCATGACGTGGCCCAGAAGGATCAGGACGACCGATCGCGGCCGAACCGATCGGAACTCCGCGATAGTCAACGTTAACGAGATGCTGCCGATCATGACGGCGAGGATCGGGATCGATAGGCGTGTCAGGACGGCTATCCGAGGGACGGCCACGCCGACCGCCACTGCGAGCAGTACCCACACCAGGAGATACTCCTCGATGAGGTCGGTGACGGCCATTTCGGTCCGGCTATTACCCCGCCGTGGATAAGCGCTCGCCCCGCGCCGGCGCTTGCCGATTTCCGTCGATCTCCCGGTTTGACAGGTGCCAGTATCCGTGATCGAGGCGATAGGCTTACCGATGGCCGCATCGCGGTGTCGGATAGCCATGCCACAATACGACACCATCGCCGTCGATATCGATGACGGGGCGGCTGTCATCACGCTTGATCGCCCGGAGACCCGCAATGCCCTCTCGATGGCACTCATCGAGGAGCTCGTCGCGGAACTCGATCGGCTCGAACGACAGCGTGACATCAGGGGCGTCATCCTCACCGGAGCCGGCTCAGCGTTTTCCTCTGGCTATGACCTCACCGAACCGATCGGTGACTCCGAGGGACCACCAAGCGCCGAGGAGTGGATGGTCCGGCTCGCCGATCAGCCCGAGCATATCTATACGATCTATGAACTCGACCTCCCCGTCATCGCGGCGGTCAACGGTCCGGCGATCGCCGGTGGGTCCGATCTCGCTTTCATCTGTGATCTCACGTTCGCCAGCGAGGCGGCGGAGTTCGGCTATCCAGCGTTGCGGATGGGTGGGCTGACCGCGACGCTTACGTACCCATTTGTCGCGAACTCGATCAAGCACGCCCGCGAACTCCTTTACAGCGGGAAAGTCATCGATGCCGAGACCGCCGAACGGTTCGAAATGGTCAACCGAACCGTCCCCGAGGATCGACTGATGGCGACCGTCTTCGAGGAACTCGAGGAGATCAAGAAGGCGCCACGGCCGGTCGTCACGCTCTCGAAACATATGCTCAACGGCGTGGTTGAACAACAGGGGTTTCGCCCGAGCGTCAAAAACAGCGAATTTATCGCCGCGTTGGCACATCTCTCGGAGGCGGGCAAACGGTTTGATCGATTGGTTGATCAGGACGGACTCAACGCCGCCTTCGAGTGGATGTACAACGCCGAGAAATCTTGATCAGTTCCTGGATTCAGGTTCGTTTGACGGTGGTTGAAACCAGTGTGGTGTTTCCTGCATCGAGTCAGGATGTCAGCGTCGTTGGTACTGACGGTGTCGGCATCAGCTGTTGATGGGTCGTGTCGCTTTCGGGGAGTTCGATCGTCACAATACTGCCGCGGGGCTCGTTTTTCGAGAAAGCGATCTCCCCGTCGTATTGTTTGACGAACCACTTCGTCAGCCAGAGGCCGAGCCCCGACCCGTGGTTGGCAGCGTCGTCCTCCGCGGTGATCGGTTTGATTTCGCTCTCAGGAATGCCGGGGCCATTGTCGGCGATCGACAGGGTGATCGTGTCGTTCGTTCCCGTCTCCACGCCGATCTCGATCCGGGGCGCGCGATCGTTGTGTTCGATCGCGTTCTCGATGAGATTGTCGAGCACTGTCTCGAATACTGGTGTCACGTCCGCCCACGCCTGGTTGGGGAGATCGAGTTTGAATTCGACGTCCGGATGGGTATCACGGACGATGTTCACCCGGTTTTTGATGCGTGGAATCAGGTCGATCGGCCGATCGGCGTCATCGGTATCGAGATTCTGGATCTCACGGGCGATCGCGCTGGTTTCGATGACTTCCTGTGATTTGCGCGTGAGCGGTTCGAGCAGCTCATCATCGACGCCATCCACTTCTTGGCCGATCCGCTGGACGTATCCGAGGATTACGTTCATATCGTTGCGGATGTTGTGTCGGAGGGTTCGGTTGAGCACCTCGTTGCGTCGGTTCAGTTCGTCTGTCCGATCGTACTGGCGTTGTAGCTGTTCGATCAACCCCAATACAGCGCCGGTGAGTCCACCAGCTGCCAGTAGATTCACGAGGAGATGAGGAAACATCAGCACCACTTGTGGACGAATTCCGGTGAGCATCAGGCCACCGACGACGATGGTCGAGAGCAACAACCCGACCGCACACCAGCGAGCGACTGCCCAGACCCGAGAAGCGGAAAAGTCACTCCGCCACAACCACACTCCAATATATGGAAGTGACCCCGACAACCCGAAGGCACTCAGCGATCCCACCGAAGCGATGGCAAAGGACCCGTCAACCAGAACAAAATACCCGAGTAGGCTGACGATCAGGCCGAGACCGGTGCCCAAAAAATAGCTCACACCGAGATCTCGTTTGGAAACCATTGGCTGCATAACGATTCAACTATCTGCCCTTTTAATCCTTAGTGGCAAAATCTCTCAAGTGATAATCAGAAAAATCGCCGGATGCTTTCCTGATTTTTGAGAGATCAGCTTGTACCAGATCGGCTATTGATCATGTCATCGCAGAAGGTACATCCGATCGGTAGTTATTGATCGCGGTCTCTCACGGCTCATGGTGATCGTGGTTCTGATCGGAGTAGCTTTCTTCGGAATGCACTCCCCGCTCTCGTCTGGTGGTGACTGATCGAGATTATTTTATTACATCTCGAACGATTCGGATGTCCGAGACGACGATCGGTACAAACACGACTTAATACCGACGGAGTTAGCTAACTAATCGAAATTAACCGACATATGAGCGTCGTAACTATTTTTTCGACGTCGGTGTTGACGTAGAACAGCACGACACCGACCTGACGGACTGGTGGTTGAGACTCCCCGTCTCACAGGTCTGGGGTGGCGTGAACGTCAGGACGAATATCCCGACCCCGACTCCGATCATGGTTCCCAGCCAATGGTGTAGGCTTCAAGAAACCCCAGATCACGGGCAAGCTCCTGGTCGCTGCCGCTCATTAACTATAGGTACCTCATCCTGCCTTCAGAAAGGTGTACTGTTTTTGACGTCGAAAACGATCTACGACGGTAAGCACCCGATCAGTCGCTCGATTCATCCCGTGGGAGGGCGATAACGGGACGGTCAGCTTGGGTGACGAGCTTGAGCGAGAGATCACCCGAGAGGAACTGCATGAGCCGGTTACTCCCACGCGCCCGGTAGGCGATAGCACTTGCATTAATTTCCTCGGCAGCGTCGAAAATAGCCTCGACAATATCCCGGGCATAAGCAGTATGCTCGTCGGCGTCGGGGAATTCATCGCGGACTGCGGCATATGCGTCTTCAGCGACCGTCTCGGAGTGTTCGACAGGTGTTTTATCCGGTACGCCACCACCTTTCTCGACGACGTGTAGGGCCGTCACATGTCCGGGTTCGTATGGCTTGAGTGCTGTTGCAGTTTTCCGGGCATCGTCTTCATGAGCAACCGGCAAGAGAACATGCGAGAGGAGGTCTCTGCTGGATGAATCGGCTTCGTTTGTCATATATCGATTAGACAAATCCCTCTCATAATAGTTATTCGAGAAGGCCAATCACCTGAATAACGAACGCCACGGACGCTGACGCTTATTGTCGCTGCGTTTGATCCCGTCTTTCGTTGTCTGATCTGTTTGTCGATTCGTTGCATACCGTCGACATCGAATGACACTATCGGGCGGCACGAGATCGGCTCATTTATCCGAAAATGAGTGTGCCTACTGCGTCAAATATCCGTCGCGTCCGAGACTCCCATAATCGCATTACAATTCGGACATTCATGCACTAACCCGCTGACGACATCCGTTTCAGAAACGACGAGCTCATCGACTTCCTGACCACAATCGGGACAATGACCCATATATCAGCATACATACATCACACTTCAAAATCCTGACGGCTACCGCCCCGATTCAACTACGGTGTTGTTGCCGTCGGTATCCTCGTGGAGGTAAGGATTACTGTGAGCGTTCGGTGGGCTGCGGTGGTGATGGATACGTACTGAGGGTTTGAATCCACTCGATGTGTTCCTCGAGGAGTCGTTTATTGAGATCGATTATATCATCTCGGTAGCCCCGCCAGCGATAATGCTCGCTGTCCGGTTCATGCTTGGTTTTCGTGAGTGTTTCCCACGTATCGAGTTCTTCCCGCAGTTGGGATTCGATTTCCGTGAGTAGCTTGGCCTGGTCGTTCTGTGATAAATGATGGAGAAATCCGAACTGGATGATGACATGGTGTCGCTGGCTGATCGTCATGAGATCGTCGATCTCGATCGATCGATCAAGCAGCGATTGCAGCCGTGATATGCCTGTCGCCGTGATCTCGTATCTCGACTCGGCGTCGACGTGCATGTGGCGGATGTGATCGTTCTCCCGCAACCGACTGATCGCCGGCGATACGACTCCTTGTCCGTAATCCCAGTATCGCTCAAAATTCTTCCGAAGCCGGTGCTGAATCGCCTGGAGCGACAGTGGCTCCGATGACTCGGCTAGCGTCCCTAATACGCCGATTTCTGCTAGCTGTTTTGTCTCCATCGTGGTCGTCATACTGCATGTCGCCCCGTAAAAATTGGCGGGTGCTACAGCATGATCCGATCGGGTCTCGATGGGTCCATCAGGATATCACGCCCGGGGATGTTCGTGACACCTGTGCACATCGCTATGGGGTGTGTGATCCCCGTGGATTTCAGCAACTACTAATCCCGCTACTCGCTTGGTGTCGAGGTATGGTGGAGAAGGATACTGTTCGTCGTGGATACAATGAGGTGGCCGACGCATTCGCTGACCGACGCTCGGTTGACGCCCACGAACGGGCGGTGGTTGAACAATTTTTCGACCGGCTTCCACCCGAGGCCGTGATCCTTGATGCTGGCTGTGGCCAAGGAACGCCGATCCTGTCGACGGTTACCGAACGGTATCCGGCATCGTCTCCGATCGGCCTCGATATCGCCGGTGCCCAACTCGATCTGGCCGCCGATCATGTCCCCGAAGCGGTGTTCATACAGGGGGATCTCACTCGCCTCCCGCTTGCGTCGTCGTCGATTGATGGGGCGGTTGCGTTTCATTCTCTCATCCATCTTCCGGCCGATCAACACCCGCACGCCATCGAAGAGTTCGCACGCGTCCTTCGTCCCGGCGGACGCCTCCTTCTCTCCGAGGGAGCGAAACGCTGGGAGGGACGCAACCCGGACTGGCTTGGGACAGGCGTTGAAATGCAGTGGCATATCGCCGGTGCACCGACGACTAAACGGCAGATTCGGGACGCCGGACTCACGATCGAGTCGGAAACGACCGTCTCTGATATCCTCGCTGAGGGGGAAGAGTGGGTCTTCTTCGAGGCAGTATTCAGAAAGTAGACGTGTCTCCATCACGTCCTCACGTAACGACCCCAATGGGGGGTGTTTGTATCGCTTGGATAACCGACAGTGCACCTCTCCCAGGGGTTGCGTTGTGTCGCCTCAACGACAGTCATTCACCATTGTCGTTGTTTTTGAGTCGAAAACGACCGGGGCCGACCCGGTCGTCAGGGCGTCAGATGGAAACACCCTTCATCAGACGATCGGTCATGGTGGGGGATGGGTCCCTGAAGTGCCACTATGTCCGGTGGGCATTCGTATTCGGTTAAGCTCAGAAACCGCTGCATAGCTCTGCGTTCACCTCCC
>JBDGPX010000093.1:0-40803 GCA_042219475.1 Halobacteriales archaeon | reverse complement strand
AGGGCGGAAATCCCTTGTGGGGGGAAGTCCATGACTAGTCATGGGTCACCTGACCTGAGCCAAGACCGGACTGCCGGTCGAGACGACATTTTTCGCTGAGCCGTCATCCGAGGCCATGTACTCCGACGGGGCTGCTCGATAAGCGCTATGACTGCTGTGGCCATTTCAATACCGTATTCTTCGGCTTTGTACTCAACGTAATCGTAGAGGCGGTTGAACGCCCACTTGTGTCCCCATGATGCTCCTGTCCGTTCACGGATGTCGGTCAGATCCTCGAACGCAATCACGGAACACCCGTTTTCGTGGGGTTCCGCGACCAGTTCGTTGCTAATGCGGTGGAGCATCAGTTTGAACCGCCTGTCTTCTTTCCGTCCAACTGATTGGATGTTCTCGTGTATCCACTGCGTCCCGCACTGCTGGAGATTGCTATGTCGTTTCTCGTATTCCCGCCGCCAGTAGTCGAACTCATTGCCAGTCCAGAACGTGCCGGTTGAGGTCACGGCGAGGTTGATCACGCCGAGGTCAACCCCGAGAACCGTTCCGTTCTCAGGTATTGCCTGGTCCGGCGTGTCGGACTCCACGTCCGTCTTGCAGTGGTTGTGAAGTTGCTACTCGCCGTGTTTGCGGTGTAGTTCAGCCCCCCGTCGTTTCATATTCATCAGAAAGAAGGTATTTAGTGTGGGGTGTATCACCGTCTTCGTCCGGTAGGACGTACTCGGCTTCAATTCGACCGTCCGTAGTAGCGAGAGATACGTAGTCGTCGTTGAATGTGGCTGTGCGGTGATCGTAGACGACGTGTGGTGAAGTCATCCGGGGCTTTGAGGCTTTCTTGCCTTGTTTCCAGCGTTCGACCACGCTTTTGCAGGCTTCGGCGGCCTTGTTGCGGGTGTTCTGGACAAGCCCCGTGTTCAGTGGCGTCTGGTCGCACACGTCGTCGTAGGTTTCGTTTTGGAGTTGGCTCTTGCTCGTGGTGACCTATTCACCTTGGAAGGCGTAGTCAACCACGTATTGTGCCGCGAACAGAAACTCGTCTACGGTGTCACGCAGAAGTGCGGCGTCAGAACTGTCTACGTTGAGTGTAACGAGGACAGTATGCCGCACTTCCATACGTTAGATGTGGTTTGGATAGTCTATTAGTGTTGGGGAGTCAGGGTGGCTACGTCTGGTGGTTTGTGACAAAGAGCTTACGGATTCATCCCACGGCTGTACTTTCTAATTGAGCCGGTCGATACGTCCGCTGTCCTTCGATTGGGACGATCATCAAATGGATGAGTGTCCGTAGTGTGTCCTGATACGATTTTCAGTAATGATACTGTGCCCCGCAGGGTTATATGGCGCCAAATGTTCTGAACGGCTGTGAATGGGCATCGATGATCGGGTCGAGGGACCTCCAAGCGATGAGGAGGATCCACAACAACAGCGGACGGATGATTTCGAATTTGAGGATCTGAGCGATCGATCCACAAGCGAGCGGGACGGGACCGAACAGGCGGAGTCAGATACTGAATCCGAGGAGTTGCTTGAGGAGCTGTTCGATCAGGGCATCGAATCAGCATCCGGGCCAAATGATCCAACCGAACCAACGACAGACGTACCCGATGATCATGTCGAGGATGATCAGCCGATACCACGTAAGCCCGAGTCGGGGCAGGAGGATCGTCCAACAGAGGAAGACACTAAAAACGAGACGCCCGAGCCGGAACTCTCCGAGGAGGCACGACGGCTCCGTGAGCAGATCGGCGCCGCGGCCGCCAGCGCCGAGGAACTCACTGATGAATTCGATGCTCGCGACGATCCAGCTCTGACACCGGTCACGAAGGATCGGTACAGCTGGACCCATTTCGAACAGGACGACACGGTAGACCATAGCGACGACACAACCACCGACGCCAGGGAATCGCTCCTGGGATTCGATCCCGAGGCAATCGAATCCATTCTTGGACAGGCATCGGAAATCGGGGAGGCGCTCGAATCAGTCGTCGATGAACGGACGGTCGATGTGATCGAGGAAGTCGACGAGGACGCCTTTTTCTCGACGGTCGAGGGGCATCCGACAGTAACCAACCGATACGACCTCGAAAAGGCCGTCCCGCTCGAGAAGAAACAACACTTCAAGGAGATCGACCGGTACTGGGTCAATAAACCATACGCCTTCGTGATCCTCTTTCATTCCCGGAAGGAGAACGAACGGAAGTACTACCTGATCGAACCCCATCGCACCGAGATCGAAGAGGACCTCCAGCAGTTCCTGCGGGAGAAGCTCAAAACGGCGATCAAATACGAAAGTGAAGACGTCCTCGAGGAAAGCGAAGCCGGCAACCGAAGCGCCGTCATCGAACGGGAGACTCACCAGTTGCTTGACCGCTATGACCTTTATGACGACGGGGGCGGCTGGAGTTTCGATCCATCCCAGCTCGGACCGATCGCCGACTGGTTGGGCTGGACGACCGACGATTCGGAGAGCGACGGCTCCCTAAGTGGAATCGAAGTGCGTCCCGAGCCGGCACTCATCGAAGAGGATGCCGAGACGCTCACTGATTATCAGATCGAGAAATTACTGTATTTCCTCAAACGCGACTTCGTTGGATTCGGTCGGATCGACGGTATCAAACACGACATCAACGTCGAGGATATCTCGGTCGACGGTTACAACAGCCCGGTGTTTGTCTATCACACCGATCACGAGAACCTGATCACCAACGTCTTTCATGGCGAACAAGAACTCGATGACTTCGTCGTCAAACTCGCCCAGCGGTCGGGGAAAGGGATTTCCAAGCGCCAGCCACAGGTCGATGCGACCCTGCCCGACGGCTCCCGGGCCCAGCTCACGCTCGGTCAGGAAGTCTCGGATCACGGGACCAACTACACGATCCGGCAGTTCAAGGACGTCCCGTTCACGCCGATCGATCTGATCAACTGGCGGACGTTCTCGCTCGATCAGATGGCTCTGTTGTGGCTCGCGATCGAGAACAACAAATCACTCATCTTCGCGGGCGGGACCGCCTCCGGGAAGACGACATCGCTGAACGCCGTCAGCCTGTTTATCCCATCGAACTCGAAGATCGTCTCGATCGAGGACACCCGTGAGGTTGAGCTCCCCCAGCGCAACTGGATCGCCTCGGTTACTCGACCCTCCTTCGCCGAGGACGACAAAGGGGACATCGACGAGTTCGATCTGCTCGAAGCCGCTCTCCGGCAACGGCCCGACTACATCGTGATGGGTGAGGTGCGGGGTGAGGAGGGGCGGACCCTCTTTCAGGTCATGTCGACCGGCCACACCACCTATACGACGTTCCACGCCGATACGGTTGGAGAGGTCCTCAAACGGTTTACCACCGAACCGATCAACGTCTCGAAGACCCTGTTTACCGCGCTCGATCTGGTTTCGATCCAGACCCAGACGCGGGTCCGTGGACGGAAGGTCCGCCGATCGAAGGCACTCACCGAGATCAACGAGTACAACGCCGAAAACGACGAGATCAACGTCCAAGATATTTACCGCTGGCGGGCCGAGACCGACAGCTTCGATGAGGTCGGTCGGTCGAACCTGCTCGATGAGATCATGTTCGATCGGGGATGGGATCGCGAGGATCTCGAAGGCGAGTTGTTCAAACGCCGGGTGGTGTTGGCGTATCTGATCCGCAACGACCTCAACGATTACGCCCAGGTCGCGGCGACGATTCAGGCGTTCATCAACGATCAGGAAACGACATTGAGCCTGATCGCCAACGAAATGCTCGAAGAGAGCCTCGAGGACCTCCGTGAGATGGAGAGCGTGCACATCGACATCGATCCCGAGAAGGAGGCGCTCGTGCCACGACCGGATCCGACCGATCACGTCTATGAGCGCACCGGCGAAGTCCTCGAACAGGCCGAGTCCGAACTCTTCGAGGCCTATCGGGATCGGACACCCGACTCGGAGGATATTCGCCAAGCACTCGCCAAGACGGATGGATCGCCGGATGTGACCGCCGGGGGTGAGGGCGGCCAGGCCGCGAGTATGGGCGGGGAGGGTGGCGAATGAGTCTCGGAGCCGGTGATATCGGGAATACCTCGGATCTCTTAGCGGACTCGGGATATCCGCTCTACCGCCGGCTGTTCAACCCGGACGGCGATTTCGTCAGCAATCTCGAAACCAAACTCGCACAGGCCCGGATGTCGGCACCTGTCGAGATCTATATTTCACGGTCGTTGGCGCTTGGAACACTTATCGGGATCGCCTTCTGGATACTCGGGCTCCTGTTGGGCACATTCCTGTTTGTCATGGGACTCGTGCCGGTGGGAACGCTCATCGGCCTTCCGGTCTCCGACCCCGCGGTGGCAGACGTAATCAACGCTGCCAAGATCCCGGTGCTCGTCTTCACCACCGGCCTCGTCTTCGGCGCGATCGGGTTCGGAATCGGGTTCGGGACGCTGATCGTGATCCCGTACTCGCGGGCGTCGGCCCGCAAACGCGAGATCAACATGTTGCTCCCCGATGCGGTGTCGTTTATGTACGCGCTGTCGGTTGGGGGGCTGAACCAGCTTGAGATCATCGAGTCGATTGCACGCGCCGATGATACCTATGGCGAGGTTGCTCGGGAGTTCCAGAGCATCGTTCAGGAAACGGAGTACTTCGATACCGACTACCGGACGGCGATCCGGCAACAAGCGCTCGAATCACCCAGCGAGGAACTCAGCCAGTTCCTCACGGATATGCTGTCGATCATTAACTCCGGCGGGGACATGGAGAGCTTCCTCGATGACAAGAAGGACAAACACATGCGGACCGCCAAGCAACAACAGGAACTCACGCTTGAGACTCTCGAGCTATTCGGCGAGATGTATATGACCCTCTCGCTGTTCCCGCTGTTGTTGATCATCGTGTTGGTAATCATGGGGATGCTCGGCAACTCGACCGAACAGATGTTACTCGGGACCGTCTACGGGTTGATTCCACTGACCGGGGCGGGCTTTCTCGTGTTGGTGTCGACGGTCAAAAAGGACGAAGTTGGGAACGGCTACCTCTCCTTCGATGACCGCGATCGGGATGCCAACGGGGGCAATGGGGCCGATCTCTTCGGCTTCGGGTTGATCAATAGCTTCACCGGCAGCTATGGCGTCTTCGATCGGATCAAAAACCGCGAGGGCACCTACGAGGCGATAAAACTGCTGAAGGCGCCTCATCTGTTCTTCAAATCCAATCCGCTCTACGTGCTCGGGTTGACGGTGCCCGCATCGATCGCGCTCGTCGTCGCCGCAGTCCTGGGGGGGAACACGCCGATGACGATCGCCGAGTTCCAAGAGCAGGCGATCTGGGGGACGTTCATCTACGTATATCTCCCGCTGTACGTCAACTTCGTCCCGCTGACGGTGTTCTACGAGTGGAACGTCTACTCCAGAAAGAAGATCACGAACAAACTCTCGGATGAGCTCCGGAAACTCTCGAGTGCGAACGACACCGGCCTGACGCTGCTGGATTCGATACGGGCGGTAGCGGACTCCTCCAGCGGAAAGCTGGCGGCCGAACTGGACATCGTCTACACGAAAGTCGAATACGGGATGGATCTCAAGGGGGCCCTCATCGAGTTCAACAACAAGTATCACATCCCCCGGCTCGCCCGAACGGTGAAGCTGATCACGAAAGCTCAAGAAGCCTCAAGCCAGATCACGAGCGTCCTCAGTACCGCCGCCCAGATGTCCGAGAATCAGGACGACATCGATCGTGAACGCAAGTCCCGCACCCGGATGCAGGTCGTCATCATCGTGATGACGTTTCTGACGCTCCTGGCCGTGATGGCGATCCTGAAGACCCAGTTTCTCGATGTGATGAGCGGGCTGACCGGCCAGGCCAGCGGCAGCAGTAGCGCCGGCGGCGCCCCGAGCGTCGGACAGGGCGTCGATACGGAGGTACTCAACGTTCTCTTCTTCCACGCCATCACCACCCAGGCGATCCTCTCGGGGTTCATCAGCGGCTACATCCGGGATGCTGACATCATGAGCGGCGTGAAGTTCGTCGTCGTCCTGTTGACGATCTCGCTTGGCGTTTGGATCGCCGTTGGATGATCATGTCACCACGCCAGTCACCGTCATCGGACCGTCACCGATCACCCCCACGAGACCGTCCCGGACCCGATAGAACGACCCAGCGGGATCGCGGGCAGACGACCATCGATTATGCGATCGGGGTGGCGCTATTCCTGCTGGCCGTCGGGTTTGTCATCACGTTCCTTCCGTCGATGCTGGATCCGTTCGAAGCCGGGCAAGCCAAACCCCTCGTCGCGGATCGGGCCGCCAGCCAGCTTGCCGAGGACACGCTGGGTCGGCCGACTGAGCCCGCACGGCTCAACGACAGCGAAGTCGTCGAATTCTTTGATACAGATGATAGCGTCCCCATCGCCGATGAGCTCGGGATCGATGAGCAGTATGATATCAACGTCACCATCAAACGGAACGTTACCGGCGACACGGATCCCGATATCCTCTGTTACGATGGGACGGATATCCATCACACCGCCAGCTGTAGCTCGAAGCTGGCCCGCGGGCCGTCCGTACCTGTCGAGTACGATACCGTTGTGACCGCCCGTCGGACGGTTTACGTCGATGGCTGGGATGTCATGCTGGAGGTGCGTGTCTGGTGATTCGTCGGAATGAGCGCGGGCAGGCCCATACGCTGGAAGCGTTTACCGCTGCGATGATCTTGCTGGCGAGTATCGTCTTCGCATTGCAGGTGACCGCCGTGACGCCGTTGACAGCGAGCACATCGAGCCAACATATCGAAAACCAACAGGCCGGGGTCGCCAAGGGACTGCTCGCCAGCGCCGTCGCCAACGACAGCCTCAAACCCGCGGTGCTGTACTGGAACGACTCCCGAGGGGCATTCCACGGAACCCCCGTCCGCGAATACTACACCAACGGTGGGCCATCGAACACCACGTTCGGCCATATGCTGAATCGGACCTTCCGTGACCGTGGCATTGCCGTCGACGTCAACATCTACTATCTCACGTCGTCGGACGCTCGAAGACAACAGGAGATGGTTAACTTCGGGGCACCGAGCGACAACGCGGTCGGCGCCAGACAGATGGTGACCCTTTACGACAACGACACGCTCTACGAACCGGGTGAAGTGAAGGGAAACACGACCGTCAGCGAAGCCTCGGGATTCTACGCGGACGACATTGCCCCTGATAGTCGCATCTACAACGTCCTCGTCGTGGAGGTGGTCGTATGGCGGATGTAGGTCAATCTCTCGACGAAACCGACGATCGAGATCGTGGACAATTGATTCTCGTTGGGGGACTGGCGCTCGCGGTAACCTTCGTCGCGTTAGCACTCGTATTGAACACCGCCATCTACACCGAGAATCTCGCGACCCGCGGTAGCGATCTCGCGGGCGGCGCAGCGGCGATCAAGTTCACCGACGCGGCCGCCGAAGGGATCGGCGGCGCACTCGAGCCGATCAACCACCATCACAACGAGAGCCACGAGACGCTAGCAAGCAACGTCACGGCGACCGTCTCCGACTGGAGCGACATCGCCGGGCGACATACGGCCTTCGGGGGCCGATCGACGAACGTCTCGGTCGCGGCCATCACGAACGGTACCCGAATCGAACAGACAAACGGATCACGGACGTTCACAAACGCGAGTACCGACAAAACGGACTGGACACTCGTCGAAGATGTCGAACACACCAGGCGATTCCGGATGAATGTCAGCGACGACGAATTGGAGGCCAGTGGTCCGGACGCGTTCAACGTCACAGTGACGAACGGAGGCGAAACTTGGCGATTCAATGTGACGAACGACGCCGTCTTCGTCGATAACGGGACGGTGACTGAGTGCCCGACGACCGGATCCTCCACTTGGATCAACGCGACAGCCGGTCGGGTCAACGGAACGGAATGTTCAGCGATGTCGTTTGCGGAAGGCGTCTCCACTCCCTATCGCATCGAATTCGAAAATGGCGACAATGCCACGGGGACCTACACGCTGATCGTCGACAACAGCTCGCTGGCGGAGTCACCGACAAACGATTACGACACCAACGGTGGTTCTCCCTTCGCCGAACATGCGATCTACTCGACGACGATCCGTGTCACTGTCGTCACCGACCAGCTCCGCTACGCATCGAATCGAACCGTCGCACCGGGTGAGCCCGATGAGTGACAGTCGATCATCGGTCCGTGCCGATCACCCGGGTGGATTCAGAGCCGATGATCGGGCCGTCTCGACGGCGCTATCCTATACGTTAACGCTGACGGTCACCGCGATCCTGATCTCAGGATTGCTCGTTTCCGGCACTCAATTCCTCGAAAGCGAACAGAAACGGGCGATCGATTCCGAACTCGACGTTCTCGGCAATCGGGTCGCGGCGGATCTCGCGGCGGCCGATCGGCTCGTTCAAGCCGGCAACGACACCGGAGCGGTAACCGTCAAGCTTACCGAGGACATGCCGGACACGGTCGCCGGCGCACCGTATCGAATGAACATTACTCGGGCCGACAGCGGTCCGTACAACGTCACGATCGAGTTGTTTACGACCGATCCATCAGTGTCGGTGACCGTCGGCGTCCAGACGACGACCGCTGTCGTCAACACGACGATCGTCGGGGGAGCATTCGTAATCGAATACAACGAGAGCGCCGAGGAGTTGGAGGTGACCGATGACTGACCGTGGTGTCAGCGAGACGCTTGGGTTCGTGTTCATTTTCGCTCTGATTATTTCCTCGGTCGGTATCGTCTACACCGTCGGCATCTCGGGCCTTGAAGACGTTCGATCCGCTGAGCGCGTGACCAACGCCGAACGAGCGTTCGATGTCTTAGGGCACAACTTCGAAGACATGGTGTATCGGGGGGCACCAGGCCGTGCAACCGAAATCAAACTCGCGGACGCGCAATTATATATGGATGATTCAATCGTCGTCAACGTGAGTGGTCACGTCGAAGGGGATCCAAATACGAACTTCTCGACGATCGAAACCAAGATCGAACCGATCATCTATCGGGCAGGCGATTCGAAGATCGTCTACACCAACGGAGCCATCATCAGACAGGACGGCGATGCCTCGGTGATGACACGGGAACCGGATCTCCTCATCGAATCCAACCGCTCGACGCTGCCGATCGTCCAGACCAGAGCGGATGAATCGGAGAACATCGGTGGATCGACGGTGGTGTTAGTCCGAGCGGATAAATCCGGGGAAGAACTCGCCTTCACCAATCAATCAGAGACGTGGGACGTCTGGTTCAATGTCACGACCCCTCGAACCGACGCCTGGGAACGCCATCTCGATGCCAAGCCGGGAACCGATTGTACCGTCAACGACGAGACAGTGTCCTGTGAGTACACCGTCAATCGGCTCCATGTTGTCATCTACCAGATCAAAGTACAGATCACCGATTGAGACAGAGCACTTAGATCGAACCACATCCCCCGGCGCTCGTATCTCTATCATTTGAGTTCGACTTTGATCTCGTTGTCTGTCACGTGGAGGAAGTTGAGAAATCGAGAAGTATCAGTATCGTAGTCCAAATTCCCGGAGGATGCTGATTCATCGATTTTGTCACTATCACCCGGGCCTTCCATGACTGTTAGATCGACATCTGGCCCCATCAGCGAAAAATAGTGATTCGTGACGTTATCGGCGGTTTCAGTATCTGTTTCACTGTAGTCTTTCCCGGTACCATCCTCCCACGAAATCGAATCACCATGCTGATCCCAGGTGGTCGGATCCCGGAGGTCGTTATTCTTGATATCATCGCCGAAGTGCCACTGGTTCTTTTCGCCACTCATATCGAGATCATCATATTCCATCGCCACCGAACTGGTCAGATCAGCTTCGAAGGTATCGACATCGCCACCACTGCATGAAAACGACCAGCCGGAGACGGCTGTCGTGTCCAGCGATTCGTTCTCCCAACCCTGGTAGGTGTCTCCAGAACCATTATAATAATAGACGCTATAGTCGACCGTTCGATCAGTACACGGATTGTTGGCAAATTCGAAGTGTATCTCGAATTGTTTGGTTCCCTGATCCGCCCAAAATGTGAAGTGATTGTTCCCCTGACTCTCAGGACTGAGTTCGATTGTGAACGTATCGATCGGATGGCCGTCGGCCATGCCACGGACATTGATCGAGTCTCCTTCGCTTGGCATTTCGAATCGGCCAAGTGTCCGTGTGGCTTCGAGATCGACCCAGACGGTATCGTTGTTGTGATGGACGGTGACGTTGCCGTCGGTTCGCGTCCGGAAGAACTCCGCCCAGCCCTGGTAATAGTCACTCCTGACGGTGACGCGAAGCGTCCCGTTAGTCACCGGATTGTGATAGGCCTCATCGTCGTTATCGTATGGGGCACCGACACCGTCGGCAGTCACATCGGTCCGGTTCGGGAACACGTGGTGGGCCTGGCGTTGGGAGGACACAACAGCCCATGTACGACCGGCCGTACTCCCGGACCCGTTGATTCGGATTACCGGGAGTGTCAAGGTTGCGGCTCGGTAATGAAATTCCGGGACAGAAACCATCCGACTGTTGTTGCCGGTCTTGCGCCAGACGCCGCCGCCCTGATAGGCGATTGTCGTTTCCTCATTGACGTACTCGATCGAACCGAGGCTCCGGTTGTAGATCGTCTCGTTTTTCGGATCGCTCGCGGATGCAGTATAGTTGAGGTGTTCGACGCGGATCCAGCCAGTCCCCTCGCGGACGTGGTATGCACCGCCGGATTCCTGGCCCAGCGACACCGTCTGGGCATCGGAGTCACCCAACGCGACCATCGCGGCTCGGGAATCGAACAGCGTCATCGCGTGTTCAGTCCGTTGGAGTTGTGAGGCTTGGCGGGTGTCGATCAACGCGTCCGAACCGAAGGTTACGATCGCCCCAGTACTGATGACGGTGATCGCAAGGAGCAACACGACGCCGATCGTGCCGCTCTGGGCCCGAACATCCCGAAAAAATCGGGTGCCGGTATCCACGGTTCGACGAGCACCGGCGGAAACCATTGGTAGGGTCTTGGTAGAGATCGGGATAAAGACACGGCCGTGATTGTGATTTTTGATAACAGTGCTATGAACTCGTCAACCCGACCAAAACCGGGCAAAAATAAAGGCAGGGTAGCACTAAGTATCACGGTAGGTGATATCATGGGGATCATCGACAAGGTCAAATCGATGCTCGAACCGGAGACCGGCGAAGAGACCGTGCTGTATGAACTCGAATGTGACGACTGTGGCCACAATTACATGACCGAGACACCACCCGAGGAGGCCGAATGTGAGGAATGTGGCGGGACAGACCTCCACGAGGAAAGCCGCATGTACGCGGGCGATGTCGGTGGCGGTGGTGTCTGATCGCTGCAAGCCGGGATCGGCATCCACTGATCACCGAGGTCTGTTCAAATCCGATAGAGGAGCAGCATCGCACCGGCGCCAACGAGACCGATCGCGCCGATCGCCGGAAACGCCAGCGACAGCCCGAGCCGATTCGCGAGGACGCCGAACAACAATGGGCCGCCGGCACCGCCGAGTGACCCGGCGGTGAGCATGATCCCGAAGAGGCTGCCGCTGGAATCGCGATCGGCATAATTCGAAGTAAGCGCATTTATCGCCGGGAGCGCCGCGTAGATCGTCGCCCCCAGAACGAAAAACCAGACAAAGACCAACACCCCGGTCGTCGGGATGAGATGTGTCGTCCCGAGCAATACAGTCGACGCGAGAAAGGCCGCGGTTCCGAGCAGGCGCCGGTCGAAACGATCGGCGAGATTGCCGGCCCAGATCGACGAGACGGCGGCCCCAACCAGCATCATGAAGAAGACGCTGTTGGCGAGGACGGTTGATTCGCCGCCGGCACGAGTGAAGATGTATGAGGTCGTGAACGTTCGGGTCGCACCGATTTCCAGGGAGATGAAGAAATTCGCCCCGAACAGCGCGATCAGCCAGCCCGTCAGCGGCACTCGGATGAGGTTGGCGATCGCTCCACGAGGATCATTCACCCAATCGCCACCGTCACTATCTCCCGACTCATCGGCTTCTAATTCGCCCGACTCGTCTGGAGTTTCGGCGAACGACAACGCAAAGACGATGCCGTAGATGAGCCCGACCGTCGCACTCACCGCCAGTGCCCATCGCCAATCGAAGGAGGCAGCGATGCCCCCGATGAGTGCCGGCGCGGCGGCCGTGCCGGCCACACCACCGAAACCGTGGATCCCCATCGCTTTTCCCTCCGTCCCGCCGGTTTCGAGATCGCTGATTAGTGACATCCCTGTCGGATGATAGGTACTGCCGCCGATGCCGGCGATGATCTGGGCGGCGATGAGCATCAGATATGTCTGAGCGAAGCTGGCGAGGAAGAGTCCACCGGCGAGACCGAACATCCCGGCGGCCAGCAGCCACTTCTTACCGATCCGATCGGAGAGGACTCCGGCGGGCAGCTGGAAGACCGAGTACATCACATAGTAGACGGTCAATAGGGCCCCGGCTTCGGCGTAGCTGATACTGAGATCGGCCACCAACAGCGGGAGGATCGGAGGGAGCGCAACGCTGTAGAACTCATTAACGCCGTGAGCGATTGTTATCAGACCGATTTCGCGAGGATGCGCAACGGCGACGTACTCTCGCCACGACGAGATCGACATATCCGAGGTGGGGATGGTGTCAGGCAAATAGCTGACGTTTGCTGATTTCGATCATCGACCACCCTCTGTTTATAGGAATAGGGGATCGTCGGGACTGGCCGACTCAAGACTAATGGGGCTGTCACCCCTATACTCAAGTACATGACCGCCGCCGGCCGGGCGGGTCGCGAGCGGGTAAACGCCTTTCCGATCGACGGACGGTACCTCTTCAAACATTATTTCGAGGGTCAGTCGGTGTTCGCTCGGCTGAAACGATATTACAACAACCAGCAGTACCGCTTCGAGGTGCCAGCCGAGGAATTCGAATCGATCCAGTCGTTTCTGGCCGATCACGGCTATGCACTCATCGAAATCGAACCGGACGCGATCGACGAGTACGCCGTTGCCGTCAAGCAGTATACCAGCCATCCAGAGAACATCTTCAAACGATCCGTTCTCCAGCGCTCAACGGATGGGTACAATTGTTTTCTCATGACCGATCGCACAGCAGTCGAGGAAGCTGTCGATGCGGGCGCGATGCCAGTTCCAGCCACCGAATTGACACCGGTTTTCACATCCACGACGGACGAAAAGACCCCGTAATCGACGAATCGTATGTACCGCTGTCTTCCGATGTAAATAGTTACTAAGAATGTGAGTAAATTAACCGTCAGACATATATGGGGGGCCCAACAAGGACTACTTGCCAAGTCGGAGGCGCGTGCTGTATCAGGTTGTGAAGAGAAAGATGGTATCCGACCCGCCCGCCCCGGGGCGGTAATACCGGGGTCAGCCTCCCTGGCCGGCGTCCGGCGGCCGTATGACGGCCCGATTCCCGGACCATCCGGCCCATTTGACATGTCCTCAGAG
The DNA here is from genome assembly GCA_042219475.1 of Halobacteriales archaeon. GTDB lineage: Archaea > Halobacteriota > Halobacteria > Halobacteriales > Hikarchaeaceae > Chewarchaeum. The sequence continues at coordinate 27,339 of JBDGPX010000093.1, read as the reverse complement.
ATATATAATAGCCTTTGTGTTCCTCAACTGGTAGGAACCCCCCAAACGTCGGGCCACGAAGATCACAAGAGGGCCGGTCACCGACGATTCTCAACCCCGATAATCACGGACGAACGTTAAAATAATAAACACAACCACTACCGATCAGAATGCTGCGTGGGCTGGTGATCGGGGTCGTGTTACTCGCAGTGATGACCTCCGGTGCTCACGCCCGGACCACTTCCCTGGTGAAGGTTGAACGGACACCGACGGATCAGGTGACCCAGCAAACCCCAATAAACGAGACCAACGGAACGGTAATCAATCAGACGACGCCGAATTATCAGCTCAACAACACCGGAAACAGCACCTATGTGATCCGGATCGGCAACGGATCCGGCCGGATGGTGACCGTCCTCAATCTCTCGATGTTTGCCAATCTCCCGGATGCGGGCGCTCTCCGATTCCGTTCCTATGGCCTCGTCAATGAGACACGGATCGTCACCGTTGAGGTCGGCATCGGATTCAAGGGTATCGGCGATATCTGGACGTTCCTTACGAATCCGTTCACCCGATTCGGGATCGAAGCACAGACATCGCTTCGACTTCCTTTCTTGAACGTTGCGGACAAGTGAACTCCTCGGTTCTAGCACTGACGTGCTCGCTCTCGGCGAGGCTTCCTCGTTGCATGACACTTTTTTTAGGTCAGATTAAACGCACAACGAATGCAGTCTCCACAGGCATTGGTTCGGCGTGTTCCATGTCTCCTTTTACTCGGTGGGACCCATCGGACCGTCGCCCACCTTCTTGTCGGTGTCCGTAGCGACGATTATGAGTGGATTTATCACGGCACTGTCTACAGCAGTCACCGTGATAAATCGTCTCCGTGGGATGACAGTGACCCGATGACGGACGCAGTATTGTATCCGCTCGCCTCGATCGCTGAAAAAGGGGTTTCCCGCCCTGCACCACACGAGCTAAACTTCCAACAACACCCGGTAACCAATCGCGGTGGCGTCTGACGCCCGAATGGGCCCCGAAAGAACACGCCCGTGTGAAGATGGGAAACGAGTGAGTACAAGAACGCTGATATGTTCCCATGGCGTAGCCCGGCATACGATGGGTGGGCTGTTTGCACCGACCCGATGGAACCTCCTTGGTCTGCCGACCATCGGCGTTCTGTTGGCGATCGTAGCGGTTCTCATTGGATCGCCGATTATACAGTACGGCTTGGGTTTGGTCGTCTTCAGTATCTGGATGACCTGGTTCGTTTTGGCGGGGGTCTGGTTTCTCTCGAACGTCGAGTTTTAAGAACGGTTCTCGACCGATACCGAGCGAAAACGGATCAGATGGGTTAAGCCCCCATCGCACGGATAATCGAACAATGGAACACCAGTCCGATCGTGATATCGAACGGTGTCCGGAGTGCGGCGAGGCTGTCGAGGAGGCCCACGCCAGAGCTGGTGAGATCATCGTCAGTCCGTGCGGTCATATCGTCGACTCAATGGCGGGTCTTGAGGTCCCGCCGGAACATCGCGAATCGGATCGATAAGGGCAGCCAACTGCAGACGATATCGGTAGATGCCGGTCGACACCGAATCAAGTTGCGTCCTGTTAACCGATAAGCCGAAACCGGCCGGGTAGTAGATCCGACCGCTACGAATGGAGTGAGACAGGCGAGTACGTCTGGATTCGTGGTCGTGTCCATTGGACGATCGGGGGCGACCATGACCGGTCAAACCCCTCCGGCCCGTCGCGGTGAATCACGGCGGAGGCATCAGCTATCTATCACACGACGGGCGATCCGAGAGTTGTGGCTGGGACGAGTTAGTTAATCGGCGGCTAAATCCGGTGAGTGTATTTATCAAACCGTACCTTGACGTGCCCCCGTTCCGGATCGATCGAATTTAATCACTGCCGGATATATCGCGATACCGAGCAATGACGAACGACGCCGACGCCGGTGACCCGACCGTCCCGATCATCTGTCCGGCGTGTGAGACGGAGACGCAGGTACCACTCGACAACGTTGCCGCGACCCTCGAGCGACACAACGAACAGCTCCATGACGGTGAAGAGATTGCCCAAGTCGATCCCGATCTCGCCGATCAACTCGCCGATCTCATCGCGGAGGATCTCGGCCTGCTCGAGAATGGATGACGACAACCGATATATCGCTCCGCTGGATCCGAACTCCAGCCGTTGCTAGGACCGGCATTCGTTCAGACGAACGTCACCCCGGTGATCTCGATCCGGACACCCCCGCTATCGCTTGCCGTAATCGAGACGGACCAGTCGTGGGCGGACGCGATCTGTTCGACGATTGCGAGACCGAATCCAGTGCCTGCATCCGATGTCGAATACCCGCTTTCGAAGACTGCCTCGCGATCCTCCGGCGGAATGCCGGGACCGTCATCGGCGACGTAAAAACCGCTTGAGTCACCGAGTCGACCCACATGAATCGTCACCCCTGCGTCGCTATGGGTGATAGCGTTTCGAAGGAGATTTTCAAGCAACTGGATCAGCCGAGAACTGTCGGCCGACACGGTCGCTCCGGTCGCCTCCACGGTAAGGGACGCATCCGTCGGTTGGAGCGTCTGCCACGCCTCCCGGCAGGCCCAGTCGAGATCAACGGGTTCCGGATCGAGAACCGCCTCGCCCTGTTTCGCGAGCGTTCGGATGTCGGCGACGATGTTATCGATCCGCGTCAGCGCCCGTTCGACACGGTCGAGTCGATCCGATTCTTCCGTCTCGTGGTACAGGTCGAGATTGCCCATCGCCGTGTTCAACGGCGTCCGAATGTCGTGGGCGACCAAGTCGGCGACCTGTTCGAGCCGTTCGTTCTGCCGCTGGAGCCGGCGTTCGTACCGCTTGCGTTCGGTGATGTCGGCATAGATCGCATATCCTTCCGGCCGCCCGGCCGTCTCGCCGATGACTCGGCCGGTTGCGATCAGCAGAAAGTCACGGATCTCCCCGTCTCTGGTCTGCCGCTGGACCTCCTTGGTGAAAAGGTCGTCCTCGGCGCGATTGTCGATCTGTTTGGCCTCCTGGAGCTTGTCTTCCGGAACGATCAAGTCATTGATGCTTTCGCCTTTGGCCTCCTCGAGTGTATAGCCGAACACGTCCTCGAAGGCCGGGTTGATGTCGCTGATGATCGCCGCGTCGTCCTGTAGATGGACTGTCGGTTCAGGAAGCGTCTCGAAAAGCACCTCGAACCGGTCCCGTTCCCGTTTGAGGTTCGCCGTTCGATCGATTCGATCGAGGGCCTGACTCGCGTGGGTGGCCAGCAGTTCGACCAGTTCGACGTCGTTCTCATCGAAGGCGTCGGTACTCGCAGAACCTGCCTGTAACACCGCTCGTTCGCCGATCGGCACGCTCAGTGCTGACTGTCGGGCGAACTCATCGAGGATCTTCTCGTGTTTCTCGATGTCATTGACGACGATAGTTCTTCCCTCCCTGAGCGTTTGACCGGCGAGGGATCCCTCAGCCTGGAACCGATGGGGGAGATCGAAGACTGTATCCTTCGCGACGACAGTCTCAAAGGTCTCCGTGTCCGGATCATACACCGAGATATTGCCAGTCTCGAATCCGAGGATATCCCTGGCGGCCGAAACCGCCCGTTCGTACACCGCCATCGCTGAATCGAGCGTTTCGAGATCATGGGCGACCTCGTGGAGGGCCTTGATCCGACGGCGATGATGATGGCGATCCAACGCGTTTTCGATCCGATTGGCCAGCAGTTCGTACACTTCCGGACCACCCTTCTGGACGTAGTCAGTAACGCCAGCAGCGATAGCGTCGCTTGCGATCTCCTCGCTCCCTTCCCCGGTGAAGAGGATGAAAGGAATGTCATTGTCCGCCGCACGGAGCTCCGAAAGCAAGGAGAGACCATCCCGGTCAGGCATCCGATAATCACTAACGACACAGTCTATCGAGTCAGTCTCGAGGACTGACAGGGCCTCCTGTGGATCCGTCGCGGTCCGGATATCGACCTGGTCGAGCTCATCCGCAAGCCGATCGTCCGCCAGCGCAAGCTGTTCGGAATCGTCATCGACGAGCAGGAGACAGATTTCATCCCGCCCTCGTGAGGCCATACTAACAGCGTGCGACCGATCTGTAAGTAATTTTGCCCGCGGTTATCACCGACGTGGGTCATCACGCGATGAACGGACGGATCCGGTCGGATCGACGAGACGTTGGGCTGGTGTCGCGAGGCGAGTATTAATTGTGATGCCGGGTTTTCCAGAAAACGGAATGAACGCCTCATCGACCGCGGACTCCTTTGACGTGATCGAAGCCACCATTGATGAACTTCACACCGCCATGGAGGCGGGCGAACTCACAGCGACTGCGATCGTCGACCGGTATCTCTCCCGAATCGAGACTTACGACCAGGAACTCAACGCCATCCTGACGATGAACCCCGACGCCAGCCAGCGAGCAGCCGAGCTCGACGAGGCGCTGGAAACGGAGGGATTCGTCGGGCCGCTTCACGGCATCCCGATCATTCTGAAGGACAACATGGATACACATGACATGGTAACGACGGCGGGATCGGCGGCGCTTGCCGACTCGGTGCCACCATCGGATGCGTTCATCGTCAAACAACTCCGTGAGGCGGGCGGGATCGTCCTCGCGAAAGCGAACCTCCAGGAGCTGTCGTTCGGCGTCGACACCATCAGTTCGCTGGGCGGGGAGACCCGCAACGCCTACGACCTCGATCGCCGCCCGTCAGGATCGAGCGGCGGCACCGCCGCTGCAATCGCCGCGAACTTGGGCACGATCGGGACCGGAACGGACACCTGTTCATCGGTCCGATCACCGCCCGCGTTCAATAACCTGGTCGGCGTCCGACCGACCCGCGGGTTGGTCAGCCGGACCGGGATCATCCCACTGAGTGAAACCCAGGATACGGCAGGGCCGATCACACGGACCGTCGCCGATGCCGCGAAGATGCTGGATGTCATGGTCGGCTACGATCCGGACGATCCAGTCACGGCAACGGGCGTCGGTAACATCCCCGACAGCGGATATACAGCCTCGCTGAATACGGACGGACTGTCGGACGCCCGAATCGGCGTTGTCCGAGAGCTGTTCGGCCGCAAGAACCCCGAGAACGCCTCCAAAGCAGCCGCGGAGGCAGTGACGACTGTGGTCGAGGACGCGATCGAGGAGATGTCGGCCGCGGGCGCGACGATCGTCGACTCAGTCGGGATGATCGATGCCGATTACCTCGATGCGGCGCGGGTCCTTCAATACGAATTCAAGCGGGATCTCAACCAGTATCTCGATCGGCTGGATGCGTCGGCGCCGGATTCACTAGAAGCGATGGTCGAAACCGGCAAGATCACACCGTCCGTCGAGGAACGGATCACCGAAGGTCCGATCCTCGAGATGGATGTCGAACGCCTCGATGAAAACCTGGAGTATTTACAGGCGCTCGATCGACGCCGGCACATCGAGATCGATATCGTCCAGCGAATGGTCGAACACGATCTGGACGCCCTCCTCTATCCACCATCGCGCATCCCGCCGGTCGAACGGCCCGCGCATCAACCGTTCGAGGAATTCCCGTGTGAACTGTCGGCCCACACGGGCTTGCCGTCGATCGTCCTGCAAGCCGGGTTCACCGACGATGGATTGCCGGTCGGGGTCGAACTTCTCGGCCGGCGGTTCGATGAAGCGAGGCTGTTCGAGCTCGCCTACGCCTACGAACAGGCGTCGGACCATCGGCGACCGCCCGATGGGTTCGGTCCGCTTGAATGAATCGGTACCGTGAAGTCGGCGGTCCGAGATAACCGATCAGGTCACACGGAAGGATTCGAGCACCGCCGGATCGAGATCGACGCCGATCCCGGGGCGATCGGGGATCCGCACTTGCGTGCCGTCCCGTTCGACGACATTCGCGAGCTCATCGCGAAGCGGGTTCGGCGTTCGGTCGTACTCCAACATCGGGGTGCCGGGGATGGTCGCGATGAACTGGAGGCTCGCCGCGAGGGCAACGGCGCTTCCGAACACGTGGGGAATACACTGGACGTTGTTGGTAGCCGCGAGGCGTGCGGCCCGGCGCGACGACGTCAGGCCACCGGCACTGGTGACATCGGGCTGGGCGATACCGACCTCACCATCGTCGATGGCGCGTTCGAACTCGTGGTCGAAAGCCCAACACTCACCGCCAGCGATCGGCATCGAGGTGTCGCGACTGAGCGTGGCGTAGCTCTCGATGGCATGGGGGACCACCGGTTCCTCGAAGAAATACACGTCGAGGTCGGCGAGAGCATCGGCCACGCGCCGGGCCGTCCCGAGATCGTAGGCGTGGTTTGCATCAGCCATCAGCCGGATATCGTCGCCAACCGCCTCGCGGACGGCCCGGATCAGTTCGACGTCTTCGCGGGAGCCCCATGGAAAGTGCCGGCCGAGCCCGATCTTGAGCTTGAGCGCATCGAACCCGTGATCGACATGGCCCCGGGCTTCCTCGACGATCCTATCGCGAAGGGTCGCGAACTCCTCAACGTCCCGGAAGAATCCCCCCGTCGCATAGGCCCGAACCGATTCACGACGACGACCGCCAAGCAACCGTGACACCGGCTCGCCGACCGCCTTCCCGTAGGCGTCCCAACACGCGATATCGACGCCTGAAACGACGCTCGCCGGGGTATAGGAGTGGTAGGCGGACGTCAGTTCGAAGACCAGCTCGTCATGGAGCCGCTCGACATCGCGGGGATCACAGCCGATCAAGCGCGGACCAACGGTGTGCTCGATGAGTTCACGATTGGCCGCGATCGGGCCCCAGCACTCCCCCCAGCCGGTGACGCCGGCGTCGGTCTCGATACGCACGAGACAGTACTCCCGGCTGTCGATCCACTTCTGAGCGTTCGCAAACCGCTCGTCGAGCTCGCGGCGGAGCGGAATCGCCGCGACGTCGGTGATCTCCATGTCGACGCATCATCGGGCGACCACTTGATACCGGGTGTCGGTCGTGTCTCATTCCGGGTCGTCGGCAGTAGGCGATCCGGACGAGTCCGACCGGGCCGGCTCGGCCATCGCGTAGCCTGCCAGCACGGTGACGACACTCCCACCGGCCAGGATGCCGATTCCGGGGAGAAACGAGCCGGTGAGGTCCCGCAACGCGCCGATCAGGAATGGTCCCATGAACCCGCCGATCTCCCCGACAGTAAAGATCAATCCGGTCGCGACGGCGGTGAGTCGTGGACCAATACCGTCCATCTCGATCGGGATCGCTCGGATCAACGGCGAGAGTCCACCGATAATAAAGACGCCGATCAGAACCAGCGATGCCAGGAGCGACAGCAGGCCGGCGCCCACCAGCAGTCCGAACATGCCGATCGCACCCGCGACGCCACAGGCGATGATGGGCAACCGCCGGGTCGAGTATCGATCCGAAAGCGCCGGGATCGTTACGATGCCGACGATCCGGATGATCACGAAGAGGCTCGTGATCGTCCCGGCCAGCCCGACCGCCAGCCCACGGGCCTCAAGGATCGTGGGCAACCACGCCGAGAGTCCGTGGGAGATAAACAGTCGCATTGTCCCGATCACTACCAGCAACAACAGCCCACGATGGGTGAGTACCCGATAGACATCCGCTCGGGCCGACGTCAGCGAGAACGACTGGTCCTCATCCGTCGTCGCAAACTGCGTGACCCGATCCCAGAGCGTCCAGATACTCAGGATCCACAGCGTCGCGAACCCGAAGACGAACACGCCGGTCGCGAGAAAGAGTGGACGCCACCCGCCAGCCGCTGGGCCGAGCACCGAGCGGGCGATCCCGAAAGCGGTCGCGCTGCCGAGCGTGGCCCCCACGATGTAGACCGACGACATCGTTCCCGACCGATCAGCCGGGAAGAGTTCCGAGACGAGTTTGGGGAGTCCGAAAGTCACTGACGTCCCCCCAACGCCCAGCAACAGCGTCGGCAACAGGATCGTCACGAAATCAGTCGCGACCCCGCGCAGCACATGGGCGATTCCGATTATCACGATCCCGATGGCGAGCGACCGGCGAGACCCGAACCGGTCGATAACCAGTCCGGACATCAGCGACAGGGGAATATAGCTGAGCTGGACGGCCCCGGTGACGACACCGGCCTCGGTGCTGGTCAACCCGAGGGACGAGATGATCGGATTCAGATACGCTGGGACGGAAAACCACGAGAACGTATAGAGGAAATACGCCGCTGTTCCGAGACCGAGCAGGTAGTATGACGCCAACGGTACCTGCCCTCCAGCCGTCTGTCCCATCAGTTTGCGTCTGCCGGGCACCGGTATGTTGACTTTACGGTTACCGGCAGTTCAGTCCCTGACCCGGTACTCCTCGAGTTTGTCCTCGTCGAGCCGAACACCCAGACCGGGTTCGTCGGGCGGTGTGATCCGGCCACCGTCCTCGACGTAGATCGCGTCCTGATTGACGATATGTGGGCCACCGACGTAGACGCCCGGATCGTCGACATCCTCCTCGAGGACAGCGAACTCGATGAGCGAGCATGACCGGCTGGCCGCGGCGACGTGGAGGCTGGCGGCGTAGTTAACCGCCGGACCGAGGGCGTGGGGCACGAGCCGCTTGTTGAACGCCTCGACGAGCGTCCCAACCCGCCGGGCACCGGTCACGCCACCGGCGTAATCGAGCGACGGTTGGTAGATCTCAAGCGCATCGGCTTTGAGGTGATCGACCGCGGGGTAGTGTGGGGTGTGGGTTTGATAGCCCGAGATGGGGATAGACACCCGACGGTTGAGAGCGGCTTGGCCATCGATGTCGGTGTGGGCGATCGGTTCCTCGAACCACTCGAGGTCGTACTCGCTCGCGATCTCGGCGACCGCTAGCGCATCGGCGAAGTCATAGGAGGTGTTGGCGTCGATCGCGAGGCCGAACCCATCCGGCAGATCATTCGAGATCGTCGTGATCCGCTCGCGATCGGTCTCGACACCAAAGCCAGCGCCGATCTTCATCGTCTCGAATCCCTTCTCGGCGAGCCACGCCGCCGCGTCGACGAGTTCCTCGGGCTCCTTCTCAACGGGGAACGTCGCGTAGGCCGAGACTTCCCCGACCGTCCCCCCGAGCAGTTCATAGACCGGCTGGTCGGCGTGTTTTCCCTTGATATCCCACAGCGCCTCGTCGAGGGCGCTGATCGCTCCGTAGGCACCGGCGCGCTTGGCGTGGAGATACAGCTCATGCCAGCGTTCGGTCACGTTGCGGGGATCGGTTTCGATGAGATGGCGTCCCATCGACTCGATGCTTGTCGCCAGAAATCGGTTGTCCTCGACCGATCGATAGAACGATTCCCCGAGCCCGGTGATCCCCTCATCGGTGTGAACCTTGACGATGACCGAACTGATATCGAGGGATCGCTCCCCGACATCGGCAGGCAGTGAGGCCGCGCCGACCGGGCTTTCGACGATGATCGTTTCGATATCCGTGACTTCCATACCGACATCTCCGATGAATCCGGTTTATAGCTGATGGAGCCGGCATCCGACGGTATCGGATCCGATCAGAACCGGAACGCATCGGTTGAAAGCGATGACAGCTGTTTCCCTATCCTGCTTGCTGCCCTCGATCACGCCGAGAGGACAGGAGGGCTTCGCCTGTACGAATTAAATATCCCGGCTTCGATGCCGCGAGTATGGCAGCGATCGGCGACGCGTTACGGTATCCTCTACAACAGGACGCATGGGAGCGACTGTTGCTCATCGGCGGGATCCTCATGCTGTTTGGATTCCTGATCATTCCGCTCTTGGTGGTCTATGGCTATATCGTTCGCGTCATCAAGACACGCCTCGAAGGGGCCGACCGACCGCCCGCCTTTGGCGAATGGGGATCGTTACTCATTGACGGTCTCAAGGCCTTCGGCATCGGATTCATCTACCTGCTGATTCCACTGATTGTCGGGACGGTAACGTTCGGCGGGTCGATCGCTGCTATCGCCGCCGGAGGCCGGGGTGGGGCGGCCGTCGGGGTCGCAGGACTGGCCGCCGGGATGGTCGTCTCCTTTGTCCTCTCGTTGCTCTTCGGATACGTCGCGGTAGCGGCACTCGTCCATTTCGCTCACGAGGATCGCTTTGGGGCGGCCTTTGAATTCGGGGCGATCAAAACCATCGTCCTGACCGAGGAGTACGCAATCGCGTGGGGGCTTGCGGTCGTCGTGTTGATCGGTGCCAGTGTCGTCACGGGGGTGCTCAATCTCATTCCGCTGTTCGGGACGATTTTCAGCGTGTTCGTGGCGTTTTACATCCAGGTTGTCGCCGCCAAACTCTGGGCGGACGGTTACAAGGACGCCCGTAGCCATGGCGAGGAAGTCGAGATGGGCGGCCCCGATCCCACGATATGACTCAACACCAGCCCGTCCGATCGCTACCAGGGTGTCGCCGGTGTGAATGGGTCGCTGAAACGGTGACGAGTGAGACCGACGATCAGCATCAGCGCTTGTATTCCCGTCGGAGATACGCGAGTCCGGCAAGCGCCCGGTCGGGATGATCGTTCACACGAAACCGGCGCTGGAGTTCCGATTCGGCGCCCTCGACGCCGTGTTCGGCGACCAGCAACGCGACTGACTCCCGAACCGACTGTGTTTCGGATGGTTCGGTTTGCATACGTCAGACGATGTGCCAACGTCGTCTAAAATCACGCCAGCCGTAGGGTGAAACTGAAAGTGTGATCGAGCAAGGGACTGATCGGTCGTGATAATCACCACTTACCGGATCGAGAGGGCCAGTCTCGACAGATAGAACTATCTTGGTTGCCTGTGACCTACCAAGGGTATATGTTCGATCAGTGGGGGAGATCAACGGGGATTGCGTTCAGTCGACGAACCGTGCTTCGAACGACCGCGATAGCCGGGATGACGATCGGAGGTATCACGGTCGGGACCAATGGCGCGGCGGCAACGACGACCGTCTCCGGCGGCGGTGACGCATTACAGGACGCGATCGACAGCGCAAGCGATGGGGAAACGCTCGTGGTAACGGATTCAGCCACCTATGATCCGATCACCATCGATAAATCACTTACAGTGGAGACAGCAGAGGATGCCGATCCGACGATCGAGGGGGATGGTGGAATCAGTACCGCAGTCTCTATCGAAGCCGACGAGGTAACGCTCGACGGATTTACGGTCACGAATCCCGACGGATTGCTGGGCGTGAAAGTTCAACAAGGGTACGATGATGCTACAATCAGGAACAACACCGTCGATGATATCGGGCCGACCGGCCGGCTTGGAGTGACCGGTATCATCGTCGGGCAGGGCGATCACGAAGACATCGAGATCACGAACAACACGATCCAGAACCTCGATCAGGAAACGACCGACGGCTCCGGGTTCCCGACAGTCAACGGGATCCTCTTTGATGCCGACAACTCCGATCCAGGCACCGTCTCGGACACGGTCGTGAACAACAACACGATCCGAAATGTCGAGAGTGACGTTGCGCCGCTTGGGATCGTCGTTCAACACGAAACGGAAAACGTCGACATCAACAACAACGAGATCAGGGATCTCGTGGCGGCGGATGATACCGACTCGGATGAATCAGATGGCGTCGACTTCGGCTTTACCTTCGCCCAGGGGATCAACATCGCGTCGCCATCGACGAGCGAGACGACCGTCGCTCACAACGTCATCGAGGACATCACCAGCGCCGAAACCATCCTGCCAGAAGCGGTGAAGATCGACGGCGACGGCGGTGGCGTCACCTTCCGGGCCAATCAGTTCCTCGTCGCGGTCGGACTCAACAACAGAAACGGGACCGACGGCGGAAGTCGTGATCCATCGGACGATCCGGAAGTCGACGCCCGCAACAACTGGTGGGGCAGTCCGGAGGGTCCTGAGGAGGCTGAGTTCAATCAGGACGCTGATGACGACGACAGAAGCGATGTGGTCGGGAACGTAGTCTACGAGCCCTTCCTGCGAACGGCGCCCGGCAAGAGCGGAGGAAACAACGGGAACGGCAACGGCAACTGATCGGGACCGCCCCTCCGTACGGGAACACCGGAGTGATGGTCATCAAGGCTGAGGATTTATCCACTTGCGGCCGTTTGCTTCGGCAAGAAATGGCGAGTGGATATGATCGACGATAAGTCGTTTTTTGAATCACTCGTCGCGAAGGGCTCGGATGCCATCCTCTCCATCGACGAGGAAAGCACGATCGTTTTCGCAAACGAATCCGTCGAACGGGTGTTCGGATACACCCCCGAGGAACTGATCGGCGAGTCCCTCATGACCGTGATGCCGGATCGGTTCCACGACCAACACCAGAACGCGGTAGAGGAGTATCTCCGAACTGGCGAACGGGGACTCGACTGGAACAACATCCGCCTCCCTGGCGAGCACAAGGACGGTTACGAAATCCCCCTATCGATCACCTTCGAGGAACATCGGTACGACGACGAGCGGATCTTCTCGGGGATCATCCGGGACATCACCGAGCAAAGAGAGTACGAACGGACGCTCGAAACACTCCAAGAGACGGCCCAACAACTGCTTCGCGCTCGCGAGAAGGACGAGATCAGCGAGATCAGCGTCAATGCAGCCTCGGACATCCTCGACTTCCCGTTGGCGGCCGTCTATCTCTACGACGAAACCAACGATCGGCTCCGGCCAGCCGCCCGAACCGATGCCGTCGAAGCGGTGTTCGACGATCTATCGGGGCTTAACGGCGAGGACAGCCTCGTCTGGCGAACCTTCGAATCGGGCGAGGCGGTCCAGTACGACGATATCACAACAGCGCCAGAGATCGATGGCTCGTCGGCCCCGATCGAGGGGATATTGCTCATGCCGATGGGCTCGAACGGCGTGTTGGTCGTCGGGAGTACCGAGACGACGTCATTCGACGAGAAGAACATCAATCTGGCGTATCTCCTCGCGGCGAACGCGGAAGCGGCCCTCAACCGTGCCGACCGTGAGGCGGCACTCGAACGGCAGAATGAACAGCTCGAACGGTTTGCGAGCATCGTCTCCCATGACCTTCGGGATCCCCTCAATTCCGCGAACGCACAGGTAGCGCTCGCTCGCAACGAACACGACAACGAATATCTCGAGGAATTGGCGGCCATCCACGATCGAATGGAGGAGATCATCGAGGATGTCTTGACACTCACCAAACAGGGTCGGATCGTCGGCGATCCGACGACCATCGACTTCGAAACGGTGATCGAGGAGGCCTGGACCGTCACCGGAACGGAGGCGGCTTCGATCGAAACGGCCGACGATCTGGGCGCGATCAACGCCGATCCGGAACGTCTCCGGACGCTTCTGGAGAACCTCTTCGGGAACGCGATCCGGCACGTCGGCGAGGACGTAACCGTCCGGGTCGGACGCCTCACCGATCGCGCCGGATTCTTCGTCGAGGATGACGGATCGGGCATCCCGGAAGAAGAGCGCGACCAGATCTTCGACTACGGCTACACGACCAACACGGACGGTACCGGTTTAGGATTGAGTATCGTCAAGGAGATCGGTGAGGCGCATGGCTGGACCGTCCAGGTGACCGACGGACAGACCGGCGGGGCCCGCTTCGAGTTCGAGTTCGCAGCGACACCGGCTCACGTCGATGGATGACACTCGGAAAACAGATGACGGATGACAATCACAGTGCTTTCACTGCCGACGCCTTCAGTACTGCCAGACGACAACCGACACAATCATCACAATCATGAGTGAGGAGAGTACACCGACGGTCCTTATCGTCGACGACGAACCGAACGTTGCGGAGGCTTACTCGTTGTGGCTCACCGACGAATACACGGTCCGAACGGCCACCGGTGGGGAAGCCGCACTCGAGGCGCTGGATGCCACCGTCGATGTGGTGTTGCTCGATCGACGGATGCCGGATCTGACCGGCGATGAGGTACTCGAACGGATCCGGTCGGATGGCTATTCCTGTCGAGTGGCGATGGTGACGGCGGTCGATCCGGATTTCGACATCGTCGATATGGCGTTCGACGCCTATCTCGTCAAGCCAGTGACCGAAGAGGAGCTCAACCAAACCGTCGAGCAACTATTGCGCTTGTCGGCCTACGATCAACAGGCCCAGGAATACTTCTCACTGGCGGCCCGACGGGCAACCTTAGAGGCCGAAAAAACCGATCGCGAGCTCGACTCAAACGAAGAGTATGCCGCTCTCACGGCCGAGCTTAACGCTCTCCAAGACGAGATGGATAAGACAATCGAAACACTCAGTGACGAGGATTTCGCAACGATGTTTCAGGATCTATCCGATGATCGGTAGCGATCGACAGTGAAATGGCTCGATCAGACGACGGGATAACCGTTTAAGCACCACGGGGGAGAGGAGCGAACTATGGAATACGAGATCGACGGTCAGGCATATGAACTCAACGAGGAGTGGGCCGACCTCCCTGCAGGAGATTCGTTCGTCGACATCGGACGGATCTGCATCGACGCCGACGATACTGTCTTGGTGTTGAACCGGAGCGACAAGCCCGTGATGGAGTTTTCCCCCACAGGCGAGCGGCTGTCGACCTGGGGGACCGGATACTTCTCGGATCGACCCCATGGGATGGGACTTGGACCGGACGGCGCCGTCTACTGTACGGATGATGGGAACCACACGGTTCGGAAATTCACCCGGGATGGCGAGCTCGTGATGACCCTCGGTACCGAAAACGAGCCCACAGACACCGGCTATCGACACGTCTCGGACATCTTCGAACGGATCGCCTCGATCACACACGGCGCCGGCCCGTTCAACGGTCCGACCGGAGTGACGATCCTCGATTCGGGGACCATTTACGTCTCTGACGGCTATGGAAACGCACGCATCCATGAATTCAGCCCCGAGGGTGAGCTCCGGGATTCATGGGGAGCGCCCGGTCCTCATCCCGGCGAGTTCCGGCTGCCTCACGCGATTACCCACGACGAGGAGAACCGGCTCTGGGTGACCGATCGGGAGAACTCCCGGATCCAAGTGTTCGAGGCGGACGGCACGTTCATCGACGAGTGGCGGGACGTGATCCGGCCGACCGATCTGGCGATCGCCGACGGAAAGGTCTTCGTCTCGGAGCTCTGTCGGCGCCTCAGCGTGTTCAGTACCGACGGCGAACTGCTGGCGCGCTGGGACAACAGGGGCCATCCGGCGGATGAACCGTTATTCTATGCCCCCCACGCGGTGGCAGTCGACTCGACGGGAGACATCTTCGTCGGCGAGGTCCCGGTCACCATCGAGAACATCGATCGGGGCGCCCGAACGCTCCGGAAGTTCGAGCGTATGGATTGATCGGCGCCTCTTTACACGGGGCTCAAAGGACTACTTCGGCGTCGATTTCGACGAGGAATTCGGGGACGGCCAGCTCGTTGACGCCCAACAGCGTGTGGCAGGGATACGGCGCGTCGAACCGGTCGTTCCAAACCTCGAGATACCCATCGCTGTCGCGGGGAACGTTGGTGAGATAGGTCGTCACCTTCGAGACATCGCCGAGGTCCTTATCGACCTCCGCCAATACCGTCGCGAGCGTGTCGAACACGTGGCGGGCCTGAGTCTCGATGTCCGAGCCGTGAGCG
Organism: Halobacteriales archaeon; assembly: GCA_042219475.1. Lineage (GTDB taxonomy): Archaea > Halobacteriota > Halobacteria > Halobacteriales > Hikarchaeaceae > Chewarchaeum. The sequence goes on along the minus strand of JBDGPX010000093.1, from coordinate 11,827 downwards.
ATCCAGCCGTCGGACTCGCGTGACGCGATCCCCGAAATGAACAATATGCCGTCATCGATCCGGGCTTGGCTGTATCCACGCTCTCGTGTATCGAGCGTACCGTCAGGTTGGATGACTTCCGTCATGCACCCCTGCATCCCGGCCGTGGAGCAAAGGCGTTTCGCCGCCACCGGCAGAGTCGTCTCTCGTCCAATTAGCATCCACACACCGTCACCGAATATGGAGCGGATCGCTACCGCCGTTCACTCCTCGATCGATTCATGGAGGTTGAGGACGGCCATGACGAAGCCCACACCACACCCGAGCTCGACGAGACATAGAACCACGAACGCGGTCAGAAACGGGACGCCTTGTGAGAGCAACCATTGATATCCGAACAACGCCGCGATACCGATAACCGCCAGCACTACCATTGCGCCGGCGGCCGTGAAATTCAGTATCCGTGGATCATCGGTCGGATCGTTCATGAGTCGACACCCCGTAGAGTCAATTTCATGTTAGATTTCTAACTACAAACATATGAAGAGGTAGGTTGCTCTCCCCCACAACGAATCGATAGCTGATCACAAGCTCTCTTACTCTCTCGATCTCAGCGACGATCGGAAAGTGAGATCACCGTGACAGAAGGGGAGCTTCCGGATGCCGAAACGGATCCCGTCGTGTTGATCAGGCAGCGGTCAGTTTATAGAGGTGACCGGTCGTGTCGTCGGTCGCCCGTTCGGTGAAATAGATCGCACCGTCGTGGACGGCAGGCGAGGAAGTGATCCACCCGCTCGGGGCGTTGAACCGCCAACGCAACTCGCCGTCGTCAGCGGTCAGGGCATAGAGGGTGTCGTCGTAGGAGCCGATGAGCACCGTCTCCGGCGTCACCACCGGCGATCCGGTGATCATCCCGCTGGTATCGTACGACCAGCGGACATCACCGGATTCGAGATCGATCGAGCGGACGTCGTCGTCATGGCTCCCGATGTAGGCCGCTCCCAGCTCCGGATGAATCCCGGCACCGGACATGATGTAATCGGGGGTGTTGACCCGCCAGACTTCCGAGAGCTCCGCGAGGTCGACGGCGTAAATCATCGAGTCCCAGGAACCGAAAACCGCCGTCCCCTCGTGGATACAGACCGGACCCTTGATCGGCTCTCCGGTCTCGAAGCGCCCCCGAAAATCCCGGGTTTCGAGATTCCAGACGTAGAGAGCACCGTCGTTACAGCCCGCGGCGAAACTCCCGGTCGTCGTATCGATGCCCGTAATCGAGTGGGCGTGATTGGTCATCCGGTTGTCCTCCCACAGCACCTCCCCGGTTTCGGCATCAAGGGCAGCCATCCCGCCGCTAGGATCGTAGAACTCGGTTGCGATATAGAGGGTCCCGTCGTAGTAGGCCGGACTCGATCCGATGGCATCGGCCACCTCGGTACGCCAGTGAAGCGATCCGGAAGCGGCGTCGATGGCGTAGACCGCCCCGTCATACGCGGTGGTGTAGACCGTCCCCGCGGCGATCGCCGGGGTTGCGTGGGTGCCAAAGCCCGATGGATACAACGCCCGGGCCCAGTTGAGGGCGCCATCGGGTGTGAACGAAAAGACCGTCCCGATATCGCCCGGTATGATGATAGCGCCATCGTAGAACAGTGGCGAGGATTTCGCCGCGGTGTGATCTCCCTTATTGATCCCGGGGATCGACCAGGCGAGATCGACGGTATCGGGGACAGTCTGATCAGGCCAATAACCGGTCCGTTGGATGTCACTCCGGAAGATGGTCTCGGGGAACTCCGGAAATGTGGTCGATGGCGTCGGAGTTGCGGTGGCGGTCGAGGTTGGCGTCGGCGATTGCGTTCGGGAGGGCGTCGTCGATGGCGTGTCGACGTCGGTTTCGGTCGTCGACGATCGCCCGCCACGTTGACAGCCGGCCAGTGCCGTGAGCGTGGCGGCGATCCCCGATCGCAGCATATCCCGTCGTGAGGGCGGGGTGGGCATATCCACGCAAAGTCGACAGTGACACAAAAAGGGTACCGTCGCGACCGATCACGAACGGAGCATATAACTCCGACGACATGGGAGATCCGACCGTATCGGTGACGTCCACGACGCCCACGGACGATGACACGGCGGGATTGTTGACCGGGTATCCGGGTCGGATGGTCCTGCTGCTCGCATTCGGCTGGCTGTCGATCCTGTTGGGCAGGCAGGCGCTTCCACCGTTGTTGCCGACAATCATCGAGCAGCTCCGGCTCTCCCCGGCTCGGGCGGGCGTGGCGCTGACGGTCATGATGGGGCTGTATTCGCTGTTGCAGTATCCGGCGGGGCGGCTCTCGGATGGGCTCTCGCGAACCACGCTGTTGGTCGGCTCCATCGGCGGGATGCTCATCGGGTTCGGTTTACTGGCCACCGTCAGCAACTACCCACAGTTACTGCTCGGGACGGCCTTCGTCGGGCTCAGTTCGGCGTTCTACTTCACTCCTTCGCGGGCGATGCTGTCCGATCTGTTCGTCGAACGGCGCGGCCAGGCGTTCGGACTCCAGACGACCGCTGGGATGGGCGGCGGCGCACTCGCTGCCGGCGTCGCCGTCGGGGCACTGCGATACGCGACCTGGCAGGCGGCCTTCCTCCCGACCATGGTGTTGCTCGTTGGCGTCGGCGTGTTATTACACCGCTGGAGCCACGAATCCTACGTGCTCTCGCGGGCGGCGATCGAGTTCGACTTCCGGGGGACGGTCGGCCGACTCGTCTGGCGATCGCGGATCCGGCGACTGTTGCTCATGCGGGCACTTGTCGCCTTTACCTTTCAGGGGATCGTGGGGTTTCTGCCGACCTTCCTCCAGATCGAGAAGGGGTTCTCGACGACCCTAGCGAGCGCCAGCTTCGCGCTCGTGTTCGTCGTCGGGAGCCTGATGGGGCCGCCGGCCGGCCGGTTGAGCGATATCTGGCCGCGACTGCGGGTCGTTTTGGGAGCGCTTGGAGTTGGGATCGCCGGCCTGATCGGCCTGCTCGTCGGTGCGTCCCCGGCGATCGTCATCGGGAGCATCATCGCATTGGCGGCGGGGTTGGCATCGCTGTTTCCGGTCATGGGTGCGTACTTCATGGACCTGTTCCCTGACCGGAGCGTCGGCGGGGATTTCGGCGCCGCGAAGACCGTCTACACCGGCCTCGGGAGCATCGGGCCGACATACGTCGGCGTCGTGGCCGCTCAACAGGATTATACGATCGCCTTCGTCGGGTTACTCGGGTTGTTAGTGCTGGCGGTCGTGCTGTTGGTGACGCTCCAACCACCGGCTTCGGACGACGGGTGATGTGCTCCTCGATGCCGGAGTGTCAGTCGGTTTCGGCGACGGGCGGCGACGACATATCCGCCTGCTTGGCCCAGAGATCGGCGTACATGGCCTGGCGATCGAGGAGGGAATCGTGGGTTCCGATCTCGGTGATCTCGCCCTCGTCCATGACGACGATACGATCGGCGTCCTGGATCGTCGAGAGGCGGTGGGCGATCACGAAGGCCGTACGGTCGTCGATCAGCCGGTCGAGGTTCGCCTGGATGATCTCCTCGGTCTCGGTGTCGACGTCGCTAGTGGCTTCATCGAGGACAATGATCGCCTGATCGTTCAACAGCGCCCGGGCGATCGAGATGCGTTGGCGCTGGCCGCCCGAAAGCTTCACGCCGCGTTCACCGACCTGGGTATGATAGCCGTTCGGGAGTTCCGTGATGAATTCGTGGGCGCCGGCGTGGCGGGCGACCTCCCGAATACGGCGGTCGATCTCGTCGGTCACCGCCTCGGCATACACCGCCTCGAACGTCGCCCGATCGCCATAGGCGATGTTCTCGAAGACCGTCCCCGAGAACATGTATGGGGTCTGCTCGACGATCCCGATCTCGTCCCGCAGTGTCTGGACGTCGTACTCCCGGACGTCGACGCCGTCGACCCGGACGGTCCCGGCATCGACGTCGTGAAAGCGCGGGAGGAGTTTGAGCAGTGTTGATTTGCCCGAGCCACTGGGCCCGGCAAATCCGACGGTCTCACCCGGATCGACATCGAGACTGACGCCGTCAAGGACCCGCTCGTCGGTCCCCTCGTAGCTGAAGGTTACGTCCTCGAAGTCGACGGCGCCGTCGACCGACTCGGGGGCGTAGCCATCGGCCGGCGGCGTGATCGTCGGCTCGTATCCGAGGATGCCGAAGATGCGTTCGGTGGATGACTTGGCTTTCTCGTATTTGTTGGCGATCTTGCCGAGACGCTGCATCGGGCCCCGGAACCGGCGCAAAAAGAGGAAAAACAGCGTGAACGTCCCCACCGTGATCCCCTCCTCGGGCGTCAGGAGGACGTCCCGACCGCCGACGATGAGCACGGCGACGAAGGCCGCGCCGATGAGCAGCCGCAACGAGGCGAAAAACCCCTTGCGGATCTTGATCGCCTCGATGTTCTCGTCGCGGTAGATCTCGCTTTGGTCGCGGACTCGGTCCTTCTCGATCTCGTAGCGATCGAAGGCCTTGACGACCTCGATCCCCCCGAGGTTGTTCGAGAGGCGAGTGTTCAGCCGAGCGACGGTCTCGCGGATGCGCTTGTACTTCGGCTCGAGCCACATCATGACCTTCGCGGTCGCGATCACGATGATCGGCATCGGCGCCAGCACCACCAACGCGAGTTTCGGCGCCATGATGATCATCACGACCGACATCACCCCCACCATGACGACCGCCCGGACGATCTGGCGGATCTCGGTGTTGAAGAAGTTCTCGAGGCGGTTGACATCGGCGTTTAGGATCGCCATCATACCACCCGTCTGGTGGTCGTTGTAGAAATCCATCGAGAGCCGTTGCATGTGGGCGTAGGTGTCGTTACGGAGGTCGTGTTGGACCATTTGGGCGGTCGACTGGAAGAGATAGCGGGCGATCCACCGGGTGATCGCAAGCAGGATCCAGGCGCCGGCGGCGACCACCGCCAGCTGATAGAGGAGGTCCAACCGAGCCTCGACACCCCCGATCGGCCCCTTGGGCATGATGCCGACCTTGGCGAGGATGCCCCCTTCGTCGGAGCCGACGATGACCCGATCGATGGCCGTTGCGATCGCGAAGTCGGGGACGAGCAGGGTGACCCGCATGATCACGGCGAAGAAGACCCCTGCCGTGAGCCGCTTCCAATACGTCGCGACGTACCCAAAGAGGAGCCTCATCGGGTGGCCGTCGATCTCCTCACGTACGTCCTCGAAGGAGCCTTCTGCGTTCGGCATTGGGGTGATGAAACTCCGTACCGCCCCCAGTCCGAGGGTGACGTATTTAAATTCTTGGGCGGCGGAAATGCAATAAGGGCTCTCCCGGGGTGTACTGGCCGTCTCGTGACTGTGGCCCTGGCAATATACTACGCGTAGTATGCCTAACCGAGTCGAGCGGATAGCCAGCGGCCACCGGAAATGCCCAAACGACCAACACCATCCAGACCAACAGGGGATCCATGACCACGGTCACGACCGGTGACGAGATGGAGCGCCGGCTCCGCGAAGACGATATCGACCACGTCCTCGTCGAATTTCCCGACATCAACGGGCTCTCCCGATCGAAGGTGCTCTCGGCCGAGAAATTCCTCGCGAGCTGGGAGGCCGGCCCGTCGATGAACCTCGCCGTGCTGGTCCAGACCCCACGGAATGACCTCCCGACAGGCACCGGGCTGGCCGAGGAAACGGGGTTCGCCGACGGGCGCCTCGACATAGAGCCACAAACGTTCCGCGTGCTGCCCTGGCGCGAACGGACAGCGCGTGTGTTGGGCGATATTACCTACCGCGGCGAGCCGGTGGCGGCCTCACCACGGACCGTCCTGGATCGTGTCCTCACGGACATCGCGGATTTGGGGCTGGCGTTCGGCGTCGGCAGTGAACTGGAGTGTTCCCTCTTGGAGTCCGGTGGGGCGTATGGCGAGTACACGCCGGTCACCGACCACAAACACGAGTGCATCTCCTGGGCGACCGAGGAAGTCCTGCCCTTCTACGAGCAACTCACCGAGTGGGCGGACGCCTACGGGGTACCCCTTGATTCGATCCAACACGAACACGGGCCCGGACAGCTAGAGATGCTCTTCAAACACGGCGGTCCCCAGATCCAGGCTGATCGCACCTTCGATTTCAAGCGGCTGGTCAAACAGACCGCCAGGCGCACTGACCGGTATGCGACCTTCATGGCGAAACCATTCACCGACGAATCGGGCAACGGCTATCACCTCCACGTCAGCGCCAGGGATCCGGACACCGGGGCCAACGCCTTCGCGGAAGGCGACGAACTCACCGCCCGTGGGCGGCACTTCGTCGGTGGACTCCTCGAACACGCCGATGCCCTGGTGGCCTTGGGAACGCCGACCCTGAACGGTTTCAAGCGCTACGACCCCCAGGGGTTCGTCCCGACGACGGCCTCCTGGGGGTACGATCACCGCCAGGTCGGCGTACGAATCCCGGCGATCGGGACCACCCGGATCGAGAGCCGGTTCAGCGCCGGGGACGCCAACCCATATTTGGTGATTGCGGCGACGCTGGCGGCGGGTGCCCACGGTATCGAGGCCGAACTCGATCCGGGGCCGCCATCGGATACCGACTCGATCGACGACCAGCCCCGCCTGCCACGGACCCAGGGTGAGGCTCTCGCGGCACTCACGGCCGACGACGAGTTGATCGAGCGGCTCGGCGAGGAGGTGGTCTCGGCGTATGTCGCGGTCAAGCGGCGCGAGCTGCAGGCGTTTCAAGCGACCGTCACGCCCTGGGAACGCGAGCAGTACGTCGAGATGCTCTGAGCCGTCACCACCAAAACAGCTCTTTCAGTCTCCCGAAAGTCCATTCCGTTCAGGATAGGGGTATCGGATATGGGACTATCCGCCCAGCCCCTTCTCGGGCTCGTGCTCCTCGTCGTGCTTGCCGGGTGTGCGACAGGGACGGGCCCCGCCACGTCGCCACCGACCGAGACACCGGTGACGACCCACACAGCAACGGCGACCGCGACCCCGACAGCGGCCGCACCACCGACCCGAACCTCGACCGCGACAGCGACGACGACGGCATCACCAGACGGTATCCCATCGATCCCATCGTCGTCGGACTGTCTCACGGATGCAGTGCCACAGCCCTCCGCCGTCGATGGCGTCAAGCCGTCCCCCTATCCCGACCCGCCGGCGAACGTGACTCGCGAGCGCGTGGTGGGATGGGCCCAACGATTCGAGATCGCCTACTTCCGGAACGGGCTGCTCGCCGAGGAAAGTCCGGACGATGAGTACAACCTGACCGAGGTCAGTGCCTACGCCGAGGTTCGAGCCGTCGAGCAACGCCCGAGCGAGTATGTGATCCGATTCAGCAATTCGGGCGCCACCAACTACGCCTCGGGTCTCCACGGCGATCGTTGGATGGACGTCGGCTACCTCATCAACGAAACTCACGTGATCCGTATCCCGCTCACCGATCGCGACCAGCCGATCCGGGCGACCAACGGGACGGTGGTGATCCACTGTCGATGAATGTCGGCCGAGGAAGGAGGGTCGAGAACCGCCAGTAGGATCGGCCATCCGGATGGAGTCAGAGCCACCGATACTGTATGATGAGACGGTCCGGACCTGACGGGCCGACAACGGACTAGCGGATGGCCCCTTAGAGGGTGACGACGCTTTTGCCCTCGAGTGCGTTTGGCACCTGGAACTGATAGAGCGTCTTCGCGCCGGACCGCGTGACGATCTCGAGTTCGGCTTCCTCACCCTCTTCGACGCCCGTATCAGAGCCGATGTCCTGGATATCGATCGTGAGCTTGAACCGGTCGTCGCCACTGTTCAGCACGGTCGTAGAGCCGTCCGTGTCACGGATCGTCTCGACCGAGAATTCGGTCCCGGTCGCCGCATCCAGTTGGTTGGCTCCACTGCCCGTCGCATTGTAGATCAACGTCTGAGAGTTATCCGGGCCGAGATAACTGACGGTCGTGTTACCGAGATTGATGTTATCCGAACCGGGCCCCTTCTTGACGGTGATGTTGATGTGATCGACGTAGTCACCGGTCGCATTCCCGTTCACCGAGACGACCTGCAGTCGGTTCGTGACTTGCTGGCTGCTCTTCTCACCGGTCTCGGCTGATTTGGTCTGCAGAAAGCCGGCGGTGTTGATCAACACGCCGGCGGCGATCGCTGCGACAAGCACCATCGCGATGAACACGATCAGTGTGCCAATACCGACTTGGCCGCGGTCAGTTTCATCTGTGAAACTCTTGAACATGGATTATCCCCCTCTGGTTCGTGGACGTCTTCACTGGAGCGAAGCCCCACATCAGACGCTTATTCCGGACATATTCGAAACCGAACTTAAAGGATCGGACCAAATTTTCAGCGAATATAATCGAGCGATTCTCGATAATGAAATTCCCAATCCGTCAAATAGGTGGCTCGCCCACAGCGAACACGTCTGCTGAATCAGCCCGGTGGGGATCCGACCAATGAGCAAACCGAGTCGGGATTCACCCCGATTTCGGGAAAACGACAGCTCGAACCGCACACGACCACGAGACCAGAATCCGAACCCGAACACACCTCACAAGTAGGAGGGATTTAATATATCGACGGCGGAGCTATCCGGCACGGCATGGAGTGTCCCGCCTGTAGCACCGAGCTAGAATCGGTCAGCAACGAGAAGGTCCGACACTGGTACTGCCCGGAATGTTATCCGGAGTACGAGATCGCCGATCCGACCCTCATGACCAGTGTCTTGGTGTTCGTCGGCATGACGATCGCGATGATCGTCGTGGTGGTGCTGCGCGATGTCCTCCGCTTGGTGAACTGGAACTCCTGATATCGGGCGTTTTCTTTTGTTCGTGATTCCGGTCGAGCGTCGGTGCGTACCGAGACCAGATGTGCTACGAACGGGAACGGGACAACGTTCCCCAGTCGTCACCGATCAGCCGGTGAATTCGACGGGACCGGTCCCGAGCACCGGCGTTCCGCCGTTGAGTTCGCCGACGAGCGTACCAACGCTTTCGTCGCCCTCGAAGTCCGCATCGACCGCCGGGAAGTGGAGCATCAAGCGTCCGTTGCCCTTGAGGTGACCGTCGTGGGCCGGTCTCGCGCCGGCCGTGTTGTCGATAGCGACGTCGTCGGGATCGCCAAACCGGACCGTGCTCAGATCGAGGTCCGCCGGATCGAAGTCTGGCGTCGGCGGGACCTCCACCGGAATCACGCCCTTGCGTTTCTTCGGGTTGATCGTCGGAATGACGTCGATGTCGATCGGCAGAACCAGCTGGATATCCACCGTGGCCATGTCGGTCCCGCCGTCGTTGTCGGTCACCCGCAGGCGCACCGTCTGAGTGTAATCCGTTCCCGCCGGATAGGTGTGGGTTATCGACGCGGCGGTGCCGTCGTCGAAGCCATCGCCGTCGACGTCCCACTCGTAGGCGCTGATCGTCCCGTCAGGATCCGAAGAGTTCGAGCCATCGAAGTCGATGGGATCGCCAAAGCGCAGCGGCGGCTGGGTCTGGATATCGATGGCCGCCGTAGGTGGGGCGTTGACCCGGAACGTCTCGGACGTCGTCGCCGAGATACCGAAGCCGTCGGTCACCCGAAGGGTCACCGTCTTCATCCCCGGTGAGGCGTAGGCGAAGGTCGGGGTTGGCCCGAGTCCGGTCTGGAAGCCGCCGCCGTCGCCGAAGTCCCAGTCGTAGCTCGCGATAGAATCGACGGGTGTGTTGGGATCAGATGATCCGGTTCCGTCCAACTGGACGGGTTCGTTAACCTGGGGGATCTGTGGGGTGTGGCCGATCACGGGAGTCGGGGCCTGGTTGGGCGTGACCGAATCCCGTCCCGCCACGAGCTGGCCGCCCGTCGTCTCGGCCACCAGCCATCCTTCGCTCGATCCCGCGGTAAAGCCCGTATCCGGGACCGCATAGTCCGCGAGGAAATCCGTGCGTGAATCGCCGACGATATCGGTGAACTGGTCGGTCCCCGAAGCGACCGACGCGCCGCCGCCGCCCGCGATGGTACTCGGCGAGCCGAACCGAACCGTCGACGGATCGATGGTCGTCGCATCGAAGTCGTCGGTGTGGATGACCGCCACCGGGATGGTGCCCGGATCGCTCGGCTCGATGACGTTCGGCGACACGTTGGGCCGGATGTCGATCTCGATCTCGACCGGACAGACCTCCTGGGAGATCGTCGCGAAGACGTCCTGGATGTCCGAGGTGTCCGCGTCGAAGAAGTTCCGGCTCTTGGGGGTGCTCGCCATATTCTCGAGGAGCGTCGGGTCCGCGAAGTCACCGTAGGCGATCGTGATGAGCCGCGTGCCCGCGCTTTTCGCGTTGTTCGCCGCCGTGAGGGCCGGCCCCGGATTGGATACCCCATCGCTCAGGAGCACCATAATCGGCGTCGCGTCCGGGCGAAGGTTCGTTCCCAGGTGGGTCTGGGCGGTGTTGACCGCCGCCGCGATGTCGGTCCCGCCGTTGGCGGTGAGGCCCCCGATCGCGCTCTGGACCGACCCGAGGTTGCTCGTGAGCCCGACCGCAACCGATGCGCTGTCGTTGAACGGGACCAGCGCCGCCCGGTCGTTGGCGTCAAGGTTGCCGACGAACGTCTGGGCCCCGCTTTGGGCGTTCGAGAACTTGTTCTGCTCGGAGAGCATCGATAACGATCGATCGAGCACTACCACGACATCGAGGGGGATCGCCTCACAGAGATCCTGGAACGTCTGTGCGCTCGCCAGATCGCTGCCGACGGCCAGTCCGCCACCAGCTAGGATACCTGTCGCCGCCCCCTTGATAAGGGTCCGTCGTTCGATATCGAGTCCGACATCATCTGTCGATTCCCCGCTCCCCCGCACCGTGTCGTTATTGGACATACACCGCCACCGCTCACAACGGGGAGCGATATTTATTCACGTGTTATCGGTTGGGATGTCGTGGGGCAGTTTGAGTAATCGGTGCTTAACCACCGCGGGTGAAGTGGTCGGAGATCAACACCGAAATTTGAGAAAAAAATATCATGGCAGGGTTTGGTGCGATGGAAGACATCGAAAGGTTCCGCGAGGCCATTGAAGAAAACCTGTGAGGAGCTGGACGACGATCTCCGAAATCGGGCCGAAGGATGATAGCATCCGACGGCAGTCAAAGGCTTTCTCAACGAACATGAAGGTAGACCGTTCTTCACACCGTCATTGGCCCTCTTTGAAGTCTACCGAAGAGCGGCCCGCACAGGTGGACGTGAGCAGCTCGAAAGCGTTGCATCCGCGATGGATTGGGTCGATCCCCTGGAACTGACCGATACAGCAACACGAGAAGCCGCATTGATCGAAACGGAACACCTCGATCAAGGTGAACGAGTGGGGGACTAACTTCCGTTCAGTCCTCCTGTTTTGACGTTATTAGCCATTGGACTAGCTATCCCAGCGCATTCATCTGACTGTTATAAGCTTTTAGTCTCAATAGTCACTATAGGTGCCACCATGATTGAACTCGACACGGAGGACCTTCTGATTTATTTAGCCGCTGCATTTCTTATCGCAACCGGCCTTGTATCGCTCAATGAATCCCTTTTATCCCGACCATTTTTGTTTGGATTAGTTCTCGTGGCTGTTGCTTTATTCGCTTATTTGGCGAGATAAACCCGTAAATCGTAGTCCTTACGCAACCGTCAGTCTTCGATGCAATATTTGGGATCGCCAAAAAGGACCGATCGACGACGTGTAACAAGTCGAATCAAGACGGATTCGGTTGCCGGAAATCCACTCGAAATCACGAATCAGAGAGACTACAGATTAAAAGCAATCGACAGAATTCCGCCCCTATAAAAAGGTGGACTCGCCGGGATTTGAACCCGGGGCCTCTCCCATGCCAAGGGAGTGATCT